>JBOIEG010000924.1:0-1337 GCA_050740915.1 Gammaproteobacteria bacterium
GGTAGTTTTCTACTTGATAGACCCCATGGAGTTAAGGGCGTCTGAGGAAAACAACGATTCTGACGCAAGTCCTACAGGCTCTGGCTGTGGATATATGGACAACTTCCCTGTTGCCCACATACCCACAGCCAAACAGATTTTTTGATACCCAAAATTTCGGACCTATAGAACGTAACTTTATTCCAAGTAATGAATCAGATGCATAAATACGCCTCAGATCAGTACCCACAAATTCTGCGGAAGAGGCCATTTTAATTGTGGGCTGGCTATTATAATCCTTTTCCCTCAGCTTGAGCACAAGTGCGAGCATGGAAACGGCGGGGCGGAGTTTTCCCACCAAGCCGCGATTGGTGTAGTCTTGTAGTCTAAGCTACCAGTGTTGGGATCTTAGGTTGTGTCCGCAAAGCTTGCGCACGAGCGCTTCCCGTCGTCCCAGCCCGGCCTGAACCTACAAATCCGCCATCTGTCGCGGACGCATAGCAAAGGCGCCGTAATCGGCGAGCAGAATGATAAGATTCCTCCCGCTTCTCGTTAAGCGCTTTGACCGACTGATCAGCAAGCCGAAATGGCGCCGATTTGACTCGCTCGTGCGTGAGCTCTCTGCTCAGCGTAGTGATTTCTTTTTTATTCAAATCGGAGCAAATGATGGCAGGCGCCATGACCCAATTTTTCCCTACCTCAAGGAATACGGCTGGCAGGGAATATTGGTCGAACCGGTACCGAGTTATTTTGATCGCCTGAAGCACAATTACCGATCGTTCCCGCAGCTGATCTTCGAAAATATCGCCATATCCGAGGCCGATGGGGTGCGCGATTTCTATCGCGTGCAAGAAGGACTAAACCACCTGCCCGATTGGTGCGGGGGTATCGGAACCTTTTACCCGCAGGTACTGCTCAGACACCGATGGGTCGTTCCTGGCATTCAAGACTATGTATTAAGAGAGCAGGTAAAGTGCCTATCGCTTAACTCGCTGCTTGAAAAGCATGAGGTACAGAAGATAGAGCTTTTGCTGATCGATACCGAGGGCTACGACTACGAAATCATTAAACAAGTGGATTTCAAACGCCTGCCACCCGCGATTGTTTGTTACGAGCACAAGCACCTAAGCCGTGCCCACCGCTCGGCCTGCGAGCGCTCGCTAAAAGCCAATGGATACGTCATCGCCCATCGCTTGGGAAATACCCTGGCCCACCTCGTTGATTCACAACGCCGCTGAGAGTTTGTGAAAAAACCGTCGCGAGCGAAGGAAGGTCGCGTTCCGCCGGAGCGCAGGAACCGCAGTGTATATTGAAATACATGAGGATTCCGAGCACCGCCGGAACGCGAGATCCCGAGC
>JBOIEG010000925.1:0-2751 GCA_050740915.1 Gammaproteobacteria bacterium
AACCAGCCCGATCCCGCGCAGTTCCAGGAGGTGTTTAAGCCGCGCGTGGGCTTCGCTCAGGGCGCTGGAGACGAAAAGCTGGTCGGGATCGAGTTCCGTCTCGAAGGGGAAGCGGGTGAAGGCGAAGGGCTTGCGGTACATCAGCGGTGCTCCGTGTCGTGATCGGGATCGTTCTCGGGCGCTGCGGTGTCGGGGGAGAACGTCCCGGAGGGGCGGTGGCGTTTGACGAAGCAGTTGGTATAGGCATCGAGGCGTTTGGCGAGCTGGATCTGTTGCCGCTCATGCCAGACCTGCACCGGTCGCCCTGGCGGCGCGGCTGGGTCGTAGCGCAGGGTGACATTCTGCCCGACGAGCGCGGCATCCACCTCATAGACGACGCCGTTCAGGCTCACCGTGCGGTCTTTCTGGACCTTGCGCTTGGCCTCGAAGAGGAAGACCTCGTCGAGGTCCAAGGTAGGGTCCCGGAAGTGCACCTCATCGGCGTGGCTGGCCCAGAGCTCCAGGGGTGTTTGCCCCTCCAGGGAGCGGTGGGGGGGTGTGATGGTACTCGCCCTCGACCCAAGCCCAGAGGCGGCGGTTGAGGGCTTCGAGGCGGCGGGTATCCGCGGCTGTGAGGCGTGTTAACAGCTGGGCGCGTAGGGTGCGAAACCAACGTTCCAACTTTCCCTTGCCTTGGGGTTGGTAAGGACGGGCATGGATCAAGGCGATCCCGAGTTTGGCGCACACCAAAGCGAGGTGGTGGGAGCGGTAGTTGGCCCCATTGTCGACATACAGGCGCAGGGGGGCAGGCCCCGGCGCATCAGGGCCTGTTTGAACACCGGCAAGAAGGCTTGGGTGTTTTCCGAGAGCGCGAAGGCGGCGTAGGGGATAGGATAAGGCGAGTCGCATCGTCGAGGAAAGCGATGAGATAGGTCTTGCGCCGGGTGCGATCGGCGACGAAGATGGTGGGTCCGTGCATGACATCGCTCATCCACAGCTCTCCGGCCTTTTGAAAGGCGAAACGCCGGCGGTCGCGCTCGGTGGGTTGCTCCGTGTTCTTGCGCATCAGGCCATGGCGGGCGAGGAGCCGGTGCACGGTGGAAGGTGGCAAAGGGATCTCCTCGGGGATCTGGCCCGTGGCCCGGGCTTCTCGGATGAGGAGCGGCACCGAGAGCTTTGGCTGGGTCTCCTTGAGGTTAAGCAGCAGCTCGACGAGCGCATCGGGTAGCGCCCGCGAGCGCCCGCGATCGGCACGGGGTTTAGGCATCAGAGCCTCGAAGCCGCCGCGGCGATAGCGCTTGAGCCAGTCGCGCAGGGTCTCGGGGGCGACACGGATGCGGGTAGATCCTGGAATGGCATATTCGGCGGCGGCTTTTTCCTCGAAGCGTTGATAAAGCCCCCTGCATCCGGGCGGCAACTGCACCAAATCAGCGATGAGGCCATATCGGAACAGGGCAACTGCATGGCGGTGGTCGTTATCTGGGTCTGTCATGGGGAAGTTCCTTCGAGTCTGTGCCTGGCCTGGGAGGTTACTGGACTCAACGCGGCGGGTCTGGCCCCGTTTGGTGTTGGTGGCGTTTTTTGGATCCACCGCTGGGTAGCGGCCGGGGGCCAAAACCGAGCGGTGGAGGGAGGTAAGGAAGCTGCGCCCCCGCGATGTCTCGCAATGCGGGTAGGACACACTCGCACTTTAGTGTCTGCTGGAATGTGCTGAGGGTGGGCGGGCCGCCAGCGAAGCGCTCGGGGTGTGGGCCTCGTAGGGCACGCAGCGCTGCGTACACACTCCGCACCCGGCGTCGGGTCCAGCGGATCGCCCCCGGCAGCTCGATGTCCGGGCGCAGCCGATCGGCCACCGCCTCGAGACTCTCGGCCTGCTCGACCTGTGCCACCACCTGCTCGATGGTGCACAGCAACCCTGGAAACCGGGCGGCGAGGCAGTCCGGCAGCAAGCTGAAGGTGCGATGACCTTGAGGACAATACCAGCGAGACACCCGTGTGCCGGGTGGGTTGACCCGCTCGTAGGTCCCGTGACGGGCCAACGAGCAGCCCCCGCACGGATGCAGGAGACAGTGCGGCAAGCTTGCATCGCGCCAGGCTTGGCGGTTAACGTATTCCTCGCTGGTGAGTTCTGTTTTGAATCGAAGCTGCACCGGCCAAGGCCCGCACGGGGGTGACCGTGGCGGGCCTCTTTTTCTTTTTTCCTAGATCCTCTCTTGTATTATGCCTACTTTGAGCTCGGGCGCGAAAACCGGTGAGAACAATGAGAAGGATCCCAGCTAGGCCGTGTCTCTCTATCCCATCGGACCAAACCATTCACCGGTGAAACAAACTAACGACAATTTGCCGGTGTTTCGTGATCTACTGTGAGATGCAACAGTAGCGCATCTGACCGCGCAAGAGGGGGAAGAACTCTTCCGTGAGTTAGGGAACATGCAGCCGTCGAAATCGAGTTTGGACCGCTTGCCGAAGCAACTGGGTGAATGCTGGGAGGCAAAGCGGCTTGCATTTGAGTTGGCGCTGCGCGCGTAAGAGAAGATCCCGCTCGAGGCGGTGACGATGGCAGTCTCCTTGGATGGCGTGATGGTGCCGATGAAGGACGGGGCGCGTGTAGAGAAGCGTAAGAAGGCCCAAGCTGAGAGGCTGTGAAAAAAACCTCCTGGGACAGGGGAATGATGAGAAGGGAGCTGGTAAAATAGCGGGAACACAACTGAAGCAACGGTATCCCTCATGGCAGACGAAGCATCCAGGGCTTTATTTGAACAAGAACCAGAT
>JBOIEG010000926.1:0-1575 GCA_050740915.1 Gammaproteobacteria bacterium
CTAGTATATCGATTCATCAATTAGCTTACTATGATGCCAGCCCCAGAGCGAACTTTTTCCAGCGCACAACCACTGGGGCAAGGTTCATCTCACGCACGCCTTGCAAGATGCGCTGCTTGAGTTCGTCGCGAGACTTGACACGTATAGCCTTGAGGAAGGTGCGGGCCATTTTTCCGAACACCGTTTCGATCAGATTCAGCCAGGAGCCGTGTTTGGGTGTATGGACGTAGATGAACCGGTTGGGGCGGGAAGCGAGGTAGGCCATGGTTTCCTTGGAGATATGCGCTGAATGATTGTCCAGGATCACGCGGAGGGTGCACTCCTTGGGGTAGTGATCATCGAGCTCCTTGAGCAGTAGGATGAACTCGCGGCTGCGGTGGCGCGGGTGAACTTGCGCGATGACTTCGCCGTTGTGCAAGTCGACGGCCGCGAGGATAGACAGGGTCCCATGGCGCTGGTATTCGTGGTCCCGGCTCCAGGTGCTGTGCCGCCCCGGCACCGGCGGCAAATCGGGCGCGGTATTCTCGATCGCCTGAACGCCAGGTTTCTCGTCCACGCTGACGGTAATGACCGAGCCGGCGTCCTCGCCCAAAGCGCGCGAGGCATTTTGCAGGGCGACTTCCTGGTAGACCATCAACACCTCGTGCATCTTCTCTTCAAACCGCGCGTCGCGGCGCTCCAGGTAGTACACCACCTTATGTGGTTTGATCTCACCGGCGTGCAGGATACGCCAGATCGTGGCCTTGCCCGCCTGGGCCAGGCTCACATGTCCCGCGGCAGGGGCGTGCTCGCGGGTATAGCGTGCGAGCGCGGAGAGCGTCCACAGTTCGGCCGCCAAACCGTGATCGGTGGGCTTGGTGCACGCGATATTCAACACCCACGCCTTCCCCTGCTGCGTAATCAGCGGCTCCTTGGGGCGGTGGTAGTGGTCTTTCAATCCCGCTTCCACCCCGGCCGCCAGCGCCTTGTCGATGCATTTGTAAATCGTAGGCCGGCTCAACCCCAACGCATGTTGAATCGCCGCCGGACCCTCACCCACAGCGTAGCGCAGCAGGATCGCAGCACGTTCGACTTCCCGTTTCGGCGCCTTGCGCGAATCCCGCAAGCGCTCCAACCTCTCGCGTTCAACTGCCGAAATCACCAGCGCCGGCCGTCTTGTCTTTCCCGCCATCGCCACCCTCCCAGACCATGGATAAGCCTGGGAAGTTAGGATGGCACTACAAAGCAGGAAAGTAAATGTTTTATAGAATCGTTATACTAGCCCAAATTCGAGGCCTAACGAGCGAATGTAGCGATCCGCCGACAACGAAGGAGCAGAGTCGCAAGCGCCGCGATGCCGCTCGAACGAGAGTTGCACGTCCTCACCATGGTTGCTGGAACCATTGTCCCGCCTTGAACGCAAAGACAGCAACGCCTGCGAGGATTCCGAACACAGCGGCGATCAGTCCCCAGAGTTGTTTAGTCTTGAGTTGCGACAGAACTGTGCCTACCTTAAGCTCGGCTGGATCTAGCTCAGCCATTCCCGACAGACTTGTTGGAACTGATCTGTCTTCAGGAGGGGATAGCGAAAGATCT
>JBOIEG010000927.1:0-1820 GCA_050740915.1 Gammaproteobacteria bacterium
CTTGTCGTTGTTTCACTCGGTCCCCCTTATGACTAGAGTCAATCGTGCTTGATTGCTCTATGGGATCGAGTGAAACCTCGTTAGTTCCCCTTATAATTCAATAAGTTTAAAGATCCTACGTATGAAGTGGACCTTGCAGCTCCTCCAACAAGTCTGCATGGTGGTTGTGGCCGTTCTCATCGCTCTGCGCATGGGTTGGCTCAGAGCTGCCGTGTATGGCGCTAGGCGCAGCGCCTGGCATGCACTGATCGCGGTTTGCTTGTTCACCGTTCTGGCGGTGATCGGCACGCACAGCGGCATCGTGGTCAACATCGACCGCGGCGCCATCGGTGCGTGGCCGGCGGCATGGCCGACCCGATTTGCCGACAATGAAGCCGTTATCAATTTTCGCGATCTGTTTGTCATCGCGGCGGGGCTCGTCGGTGGTTCAATATGCGGCTCGATCGTCGGCGTATTGGCGGGCCTAGAGCGCTACGGCTTGGGAGGACTGAGTGCCGCAGCTTGTGCGATGTCCACCGTTTTGACCGGCGTTGGGGCAGGTATCCTGGCTCACTTTCGGCCTCAGCTCGTTAACAGGCCGACAATTGCGATCGTTGTGGGAAGCGTCTCAGTGGCAGTACAGATGGGGTTGATTTGGCAGTTTGCGCTTCCCCACGAGGATGCCCTGAAGCTGATCAACAAGACGTTCTTGCCGATGCTTCTAACGAACAGCGTGGGCGCCGGCTTGTTCATGTGGATGATGCAATTTCTGGATAAGTACCGGCTCGAGCTGCTGGCTCGCCAGGCGGAGATCCGCAGCTTGCAGGCGCAGATCGAGCCACATTTCTTGATGAATACGTTGAACGCCGTCAAACAGCTCATCCGCAGCGATCCCGAGCAAGTACGCGCCTATGTGGTCAAGTTGGGCCATTTCTTTCGAGCCACTCGGGAGCATTCGGCGGCGAATTCCGTGACCCTCGAGCAAGAATTGAAACATCAGGAGCTCTACTGCGATTTCCAAAGGCTGCGCGTTGGCGATGCCGTGTTGCACTGTCGGCACGAGATTGATCCCAAGCTGCGAAGCTGCCGAGTACTCCCCAATTCGCTACGAACCCTAGTCGAGAATGCGTTCACCCACGGTTTGCGCAAAGACCAAGCGTCACTGGAGATCGTCATCTGTGCAGAGGCGCAACGGGACAAGCTCGTGCTCGGGGTGACCGACAACGGTCGTGGCATTGCGCCCGAGCGCTTGGCGTTGCTCGGTCTTCAGCCTGTTACGTCGGACAGAGGCGAAGGCACGGCGCTCTATCAGCTCCGACAAAGCCTGCAACTGGCGTTTAGGCACGAGGGACAGCTCGTGATCGAAAGCCGGCTCGGAGCGGGGACTAAAGCCACCCTCATCTTGCCGCGGCAACAGGCGGCATGGTAGAGAAGCTCCGCGTCGTGATCATTGACGATGAGCCGCTGAACCGTGCGGAGCTAGGCGCTCTCTTGTCATACCATCCCGATCTCGAGGTGGTGGGGGAGGCGAGTGACGCGGCCGAGGCTTGGAAGCAGGTGGAGGCGCAAGCGCCGGATCTGGTCTTTCTGGACATCCGCATGGAGGGTGAAACGAGCGGTCTCGACCTGGCGCGAAAGATCAATCGCATGAAGGTACCGCCGCGCTTGATCTTCGTCACCGCCTATCCGGAACATCCCCTGGTGTCGCATAGGTAGGCATCACGTCAAAATAAGTTGATTTATTTTTGGCTCCTCAGCAAAATTTGTGGGTAGTTTTCTACTTGATAGACCCCATGGAGTTAAGGGCGTCTGAGGAAAACAACGATTCTGACGCAAGTCCT
>JBOIEG010000928.1:0-2489 GCA_050740915.1 Gammaproteobacteria bacterium
TGCAGCAGAAAGTGCTGGCCATCGCCGAAGACGAAGGGGCGCTGCAAGCGGTTTACAGTTTGCGCAACCTGGCTTCGGAGCAGCATCTCTCGATTGCCGCGACGCGCACGGATCCGAACACGGGCAAGCTGCACACGGAGCATTACGAAGTCTATGGGCCGGTGGTGATCGTGCTGACCACCACCTCGCCGGAAGCGTTCGACGAAGAGACGCGCAGCCGCTTCGTGCAGTTAACGATGGACGAATCGGTGGAACAGACGAAAGCTATTCTTGAACGCCAGCGCCACCGCTACACGCTCGCCGGCGTGATGGAACAGGCCACCTCGGAGCAGGTGCGCCGACTGCATCACAACGCGCAGCGTTTGCTGCGGCCGTTGAAGGTGGTTAATCCGTTCATGGAGTATCTGACCTACCCCACGGAGCGTCTGCTGTTCCGGCGCGAGCAGCAGAAATACCTTTCTTTGATGAACGCGATCGCGCTCTTGCATCAGCAGCAACGGGAGACGAAGCGAGAAGTGGAAGGCGACGTCGAAGTCGAGTACGTCGAGGTGACGGTGGCAGACGTGGCGCTGGCGAACCAGTTGGCGAAGGATGTGCTGGCCCGGGCGCTGGATGAACTGGCGCCGCCGGTGCGCGGCATGTACGAGGAGCTGCGCAAGCTCTGCACCCGTCGCGCCGAAGAGTTGCAGTGCAACGTTGATAACGTGCAGCTCTCACGCCGTGAGATCCGGGAAGCAACGGGCTGGAGCGATTGGCAGGTGCGGAGCTACTGCCAGAAGCTTGTCGAACTTGAGTATCTCTACGCGACGGTGAACGGCAACGGCCGGCCCTGCGTCTACAGCCTGGCCCGCGCCGATGACCAGGGCGTGAATGAGCTGCGCGGCCTGACTGATGTGGCAGAGATCAAGCGGCGGTTGCAAGAGAAAGCGAAAGCCACGGCTGCGTAACGCAAGCTGTTAGCTTGCGATTGATCCGTCGCCTTGGCCCAACGTTGAATCAAACCACGTTCTTTGAATAGCAGCTTTTTCTTTAACCGCTGCTGAGGTTGCGTCATGAGCGGAGCGCGGCGCGCGCTGTGCGCTTTTCCTGCACAGCGCGTGACGCGCGGAGCGACCCGACGTGCGACGTAACGCATCAACTCAGCCAACACGCCAAGCTTGATAACGCGACAAGCTGCGCCTGGACCACGGAGGGCGGCGGCCCCGGACGGGCGGGGGCGTCGGATAACGTCCCCATTATGTGCCGGTGCAATCGGTGTGACGGGGCCTGGGCCAGCGAGCACGCATTGCTTGATTGTAACCACGACCTGATCTTTGGCGATCTCTGGCCCATGTCCCGGCGCACCGATTGTCTGACCAGGACATAATGCCGCGTTATCGGATGACCCCGCCCGTCCGGGGGCCGCTGCCCGTCGATGGATAACGCGGAGCGCGGCAACGTGGCGCCAGAGAGAGCGGAGGCAAACGGGCGCGGCGCACAGTTGGGCGGCGCGACCCGTTTGCCGCAGCGGCGGTGGAGTGACCAGCGGGCTGTACGATGTTGACTCATCACTCAGTACTCAGCACTTATCACTTTGACTGAACCTTGTGGACCTTGTGGTGAAAACGAGGGGGTTGTGGTGGGGTTGTGGTGAGTGGGCCACAAGGTCTTACGCCTGAGCCTGCAACACTTTGAGCCCTACCTTGTGGGCTTGTGGCAAATAGCAGGTCGAGCCTTTTTTTCAAACCCAATCGATCTTCTCTTACTCGAGATCTCTATCTCGAGCTGTCGGTGTTGGCTTCAATGAACGAATCGCAACAACAGCGACTAAAGATAATGGCCGAGCGCTTCAGTGAGTGGCTCGAAGCCATCAACTACTCGCCCAAGACCCGCGTCAACTACACCCGCGACGTGAAAGTCTTTCTCGACTGGCTGGCCGGCAACACTTCGATCAACTCCATCGTTGAAGTGACGCCGGCGCACCTGCAGCAGTACCAGATCGCGCTCTACAACTTCGAGCGCTACGACGAAACCAGCGACAACGGCAGTAGCCCGACCGTCAGGGAGGGCTCCTCAGCCGCGGCTAAAGACAAGCCAGCAACTAAAGAGAAAGAAGCAAGGCGGCTGAGTGTGGGCACGCAAGCTGCTCGTCTGGCGGCGGTGCGCAAGTTCTTCTCCTGGCTCCTGAGTGAGCAACAGATCGCTTACAACCCGGCTTCGACTTTGCAACTGCCAAAACAGCCGCATCGTCTGCCACGTGGCGTCCTCACGAAATCAGAAGCGCGACGGCTGATTGAAGCCACTCCCACAACCAAGCCGCGTGCCATTCGCGATCGCACGATCCTGGAAGTGCTCTACGCCACCGGGATCCGCCGCGCCGAACTAATCGCGCTGACGATCTACGACGCCGACTTGCAGATGGCAACGCTGCGCATCGAGCACGGCAAAGGAAATACAACGCGCATCGTGCCGTTGACGCAGAGTGCGATCGCCGCGCTCAAGCTCTATCT
>JBOIEG010000929.1:0-1452 GCA_050740915.1 Gammaproteobacteria bacterium
ACCGGCGTAACTGGTAGAACCTGCCCCGGCGTGCTCCCCTACCCGAAAGGTCCGGACGGGACGTGCCACGGTTTCAGTAGCTGACTGATCTGCACAACCGGT
The DNA here is from genome assembly GCA_050740915.1 of Gammaproteobacteria bacterium. Taxonomy (GTDB): domain Bacteria; phylum Pseudomonadota; class Gammaproteobacteria; order JBOHHR01; family JBOHHR01; genus JBOHHR01. The sequence continues at coordinate 103 of JBOIEG010000929.1, forward strand.
CAGCAGTGTCAGGAGCAAGAGGCCCGGGACAATCCTCGGCACATGGGGGGTCGTCCGGAACGATCTATTCAAACGTAAAGGCTGCGTCTTCATGCTCAGATCTCCTCAGTATTGCTAAAAGATGCCCCGAGGTTGTTTTGCTACCTACGCCGTCCCGCCGCGGCAGCATAGATACCCTCTCGAAGGTCCACCCCCCTCACGGCTAGCACAGCGGTTCGACGTGGGATGGTCCGAACCGGTGCCGAGCAGAGGGTGGTCGTTCTGTCTGCGTAAAACTCTCGACCGGCTGCGACGAAGGTCTCGGCACAGGCGGTCAGAGCCTGTTTAGCGCGTTTCCAGGTTTTGAGACGGTACATAGTCGTTTCCTCCACGATGTGATGAAATGGAACTTGATTCGATCTCTGGCTCACGGGGTACCGACGGCCTTGGGCCCAGTGTGCGACGCATCGTCCAGCTCTCGGAGTGCGGGACGATGTTCGTAGACCCGGCCGCGATACATGCCAATGAGGTAGGAGAAGACGGGCTTTGACAGCAGCCGCACGATCAAGTCGCCGATGTGCGGTGAGAGGGCATCACCCAGCAGCAGCATGCGCGGCGGGGCGGGCAAGACGACCCGCGCTTGCCGCTTGTACACGGCGTTCAGGATACCGGCGGCCACGAACTCCGGCGTGCGCGGGGTCATCGCCCGGAAGGGAGGCGGCATGTCGACCGGGTTGACCTCATCGAGCATCGCAGTTTGAGTTAGCGCCGGGTGCACGGTGGTCACAGCGATCCCAGTGCCATGCAGCTCCTGCCGCAGCGCGTCCGAGAAGGCGCTGATGGCGTGCATGGCGATCGAGTACCCGCCGAAGTGCGGGAAGGCCTTGCGACCGACCACCGAGGACATATTGACGATGTGGCCGGCGCCCTGCCGCTTCATGATCGGCAATACCGCCTGGGCGCCATAGAGAGCGCCGAAAAACGAGACCGCCAGCATCTTGTTGAGGTCATCGGCAAATCGACCCTCCTCGATGGGCCCCACGTAAGCGTTGCCGGCATTGTTGAATAGGATATCGATCTGTCCAAACTCCCTTAGCGTCTTGTCGATGAGGTGTTGGATCTGTTCACGCACCGAAACATCGGTCGGGACTACAAGTACCCGGGGATTGAAACTGCGAATTTCGTCAGCGACCCGCTCGAGCTTGTCCTCCGAGCGCGAGGCCAGGACAGTGGTGGCGCCTTCACGCGCAAACGCCAAGGCCGAGGCGCGGCCGATGCCGCTGGAAGCGCCGGTGACTATGATGGTCTTCCCATCAAATCTCGATTTGCGTGCCATAGTATCCTCCTATAACGTGTACCTACACGTATATG
>JBOIEG010000930.1:0-2992 GCA_050740915.1 Gammaproteobacteria bacterium
TAAAAGAGGCGATCGAGGAATTTAGGCAAGCCTGGAACCAAAATCCCAAGCCCTTCATCTGGACGACCACCGTCGAGGACATCATCAAGAAGATCGAGCGGGCGCGGGTCAAGATGGAGCAGATCAAGCCCGGATCCACCCTGCCCCGAGAGAAAAAGAAGGCGGCTTAACTATAAAGTTATTTAAGGGACACTACACTAGCGGTGATGAGCCAGGTAAGGTGAGTGAACAAGGTTTTTGCCTTCATCATGGACCTCCTAATTTATGGGAACTTCGCTAAATTGCTTCCTTGCAATTTATCGAATCGCAAAGCAAAAAGCGCGGTTTTTGCTTTGCTCCATTGGTCAATCACTTTTAGGTGATTGACCAATGTCCTCACGTCCCTGTGAGGGCGGGCACTCCGAATTAATCGAAGTGCCCTTATTTTGCTATGTCGTGTGTTGCAGGTTTAAAGTTCTTTTGCTTCTCCGGCGTGAGCCATTCGGCCTTCTCCGGATCACCCTGGTAGACGCTGCGCATCCAGCTCATGATGAGCAGCATCTCATCGATGCTAAGATTCCCACGCTGTGGACCCATCATCCCTTGTGCGCCCTCGTAGAGGGTCTCAAACAGTCCTTTGTCGGTGGCGTTCTTGGGATAAGTCCAGTAGTCATCCGCCAGACCCGGCCCGAGTTTCCCTTCCGCATTGTGGCCATGGCAGCCGGAACGGGCGCTGAGATAAAGATGCCCGCCCTTTTTAATGGCTTCCAGATCACCGTTGTAAGGGTTCTTTCCACTCTCCTTGAACTGCTTGACGGCCTCGGTATCCGCCCCTTTCGCCAAGGACAAATCGAGCAGTTCACCGGTGATGGTGTGCCGAAACGCCTCTACGGCGTAGCTCGGAAGCGAGGCGGTGGTGATCAAACAAAGCACTGCGGCTCGAGTGGAATTCGATACGAAGGTTTCTGCCATTGGCTGCTTGAGTGGTTTGTTATTGATCTTGTCTGGTTGTAGTAAGGATCTTCCGTCCGGGTTGGATGAGCTTCCTAGCCGCATTCACGGCTGCCTTAAGCGGTAACAGCGGCATGCCCTCGGCCTCCAGGATCGCAGTTATCTCAGTGGCCGCGCTCTCGAGGGCTTGATCGAGTTGGCGGAGCAAGGTGACATCATCCTTGCGCACTCCGAAGGACTGGTTGTAATGGTGCCCCACCTTATCCCCATCCGCCCGGACGTTGTGGTCGGGAATGAGCGCTATCTTCAGGGGCACCGTGGATTGCTTGACATATCTTGCAGCCAGCGGTCCCCACAGGATCGCGATGTCGGCCTTGCCGTCCACCACCTCGCGCACCAGCCGCTCCGGATCGAATCGGACATACTGGTTCCGGCGCGACTTGAAGTCAACGAGCGAATGCATGTAGTTGAAATTCTCCTCGAACTTCCCGGTGCTCTTGAGCATCGTCTCGACCGGCGTACCAGGGATGATGGCGAATCGATGCAGCTTCCGCAGGTCCGGACTGTTCCAATCCTGCACGTTTAACCCTCGATCCTGCCGATAAATGAACACATAACCGGAGCGGTAGTAGGGCTTTGTGGTCAGGACCCGGGGATCGCCGGTGTCGAGACCCATCACCGCATCGCATAATCCTTGATCGAGATAGTCGCGCACCAAGTAGATTGCATCCTTTTCTGCCCAGGCCAATTCCAAGGGCCGCCGCATTTCGGCTGCAACGACTTCGGCGATCTTGTTTTCAAATCCGTGCTTTCCTGCGTCCGAATAAGGCAGATCGTTTCGGGTGGCGCAGATCCGCACGGGGCTCGGAGTGGCCGATTTCTGATCTGCTGCAGCGATACCCGCCGCCAGCGCACCAAGCATAAGGGGCCCGATGAGCCGAGTCATTCGCATGAGGGTTTCCATTGTCATACCGATCCGGGGATGTGGGCGTCGTTCCCGATCCTCCCTATCGGGAACGACTCACTTAGAGTTTGCCTTGCGCTGCTTAAGGCGTGTTAAAAGGGCAAAGCGTCAATCGCTTGCGATCGTGCGGTTGGCACCGTCGCTATCCGCCATCTTGGTGTAAGGGCCCTCACCATCCAGGGAGAAGACCATCACACCACCGCCCATCTGCGTGTGCTTCTGCAGGTTCGCAAAAGCGCCCACTGCCCCAAGCCCGGCGGTCGGGTCCTTGAGGTCGAAGACCAGTCCCACGCCTGGCCAGCCGCCAACACCGTAGTAGATGGCGAGGTATTGGATCCCGTCATGTTTATAAGTGATGGGATGGCCGATGACACCCGAAGGTAGCTTAAATTGCCAGAGCAGCTTACCGTTGCGGGAGTCGCGCGCCTTGATGAAACCATCCAGCGTTCCATAGAAAACTAGATCTCCTTTGGTCGCCAGGGTGCCTCCCCACACGGAGAAAGGCTCCATCTTTTCCCACGCGAATTCGCCGGTCACGGCGTTGTATGCCTTGACTTGGCCGAGATCCCCCTTCGAGCCGCCCTTGGGACCCGGGTACATCCAGAGCGTCGCCCCGACGAAGAACTGGCCCGCGCGGTAGGGAAGCATAAAGGGCTCCCAATCCATGCAGATATGATTCACCCCGAGGAAGAACAGCTCTTTCTCCGGATCATAGGAATCAAGCCCCTGATTGTGATAACCCATCGCGGAGGGGCAAATGTTCTTCGCCCGGTAATCCATGCGCGTGGCGTATTCCGGGTCCCGGATCGGGAGGCCGGTCTTGAGGTCAACCTTCTTGGCCCAGTTGACCGTATCGTCGATCTTATTCGCCGATACCACGTCCCCGGTCTCGCGGTTTAGGGTGTAGATGATGCCATTGCGATCGGGATGGGTGAGCAGCGGGGTGGTCTTACCATTCACCTCCTGATCGGAGTGAGGTAGGATGGAAAAAATGGACGCCTTCGATAGAGTATTAGAGAAGGAGGGTGTTCAATGAATAGGTTACCGAAACAGGTTTACACGAAAGAGTTTCGTGAGAACGCGGTGAAGCTGGTTGTG
>JBOIEG010000931.1:0-7618 GCA_050740915.1 Gammaproteobacteria bacterium
CCCATGTCTCCAGCGGCGTGCGTTCAGCCGGCTGCAACTTGATCGCCACGCGGGTGTTCGGCATGAGCGAGACCATAGCAATCACTGGAAAGTCTGTAAAGTTATTTAAGGGACACTACACTAGCGAGCTTAAGGCCATGGAACAAACGCTAGGGGAAATCCCCTCTGATCAGGCGCCTGTAGAGTTAGTGGACACTGTGGAAAGCTACCGGCAAGCGATAGCGAAAAACGTGAATGCGGCGGTCGTGGGCCTGCAGTTCTACGACCAACTCGTGCAACGGCTATCCCATGCACGAGACGGCTTGGCTTGTTTGGCGGAGCTTGTGGTCGATGAGTCACGCGCACGTTTACCCGCCGCGTGGAGCGATCTTATGCAAGCCCTGCGCGCAAAGTATTCCATGTCGCAGGAGAGGAGTCTGTTTGATACCTTGATGAATGGAGCAACGCGAGAGGAGGCGATAAGCGGACAGGCCACGCCGATCGCGACGCAGTGCGAAGTGGAGTGGTTTCAACGCCCATGACACGCCTGTTTGCATTCACAGCCAAAGACTTCGACCGGCTGCGCGGGCTGGTTAGGCGCCATACCGGGATCAGCCTGTCCGAGCTGAAACAGGATATGGTGTATCGGCGACTGTCACCAAGGTTGAAGGAACTGGGCTTGACTTGCTTTGGCGAATATTGCCAGCGGCTTTCGGAGGGTAACAGCGAGGAGCTCGAGCAATTTACCAACGCCATCACCACCAATTTAACTGCGTTTTTTCGCGAGCCCCATCATTTTGAGTACTTGGCCAACACCGTTCTGCCGGAGCTCATCGCAAAAAAAGCTTCGTCGCGGCGTCTGCGTATCTGGTCGGCCGGCTGTTCTTCCGGCGAAGAAGCCTACTCTTTGGCGATCGTCGTCAAAGAGTCTCTGCTCGATTCGGCTGACTGGGACGTGAGGATCCTCGCTACCGATATCGATTCGAACATGCTCACCAAAGCCAGGCAGGGGATCTACAGCCAAGAGCGGGTGCAGGATCTCTCGAAAGAGCGCCTGCAGCGCCTTTTTTTTAGGGGGCGTGGAAGCCATCGGGGAATGGTCAAGGTGGTGCCGCAGCTGCGCTCCTTAGTGCAGTTTAAGCGTTTGAATTTGCTACACAAGTTGCCGATGCGAGGCCCATTCAACATCATTTTTTGCCGCAACGTCGTCATTTACTTCGACCAAGAGACGAAACGCGCTATGTTCGATCGATTCGCCGAGCTAATGGGCAATGGAAATCACCTCTTTGTAGGCCATTCGGAGAGTCTTTTTCGGCTATCGGATCACTTTCACTTGGTGCACAAAACAATTTACCGCAAGGTGGATCGATGAATACCGCCTCGGAACCCACCAAGCTTTCTTCCCGAGTGACCCCAGGATTTGAGGGTATCAAACGATATTGGGATCACAAGCGCCAAGCGTTTTCGGCCAAGCTGCTGCCTGGGGAGTACTATGTCACAGGCTCTGAGGAGATCATCACCACGGTTCTTGGCTCTTGTGTAGCCGCCTGCGTGCGCGACAAGGCACTGCGGATCGGCGGCATGAACCATTTCATGCTACCCATCTGTACCCATATCGGTGTTTGGGAGAACACCCACAATAATCTGGCTACGCGCTATGGCAGCGTTGCCATGGAACATCTGATCAATACCATCATGAAACGAGGCGGTAGGCGCAGGAACCTCGAGGTGAAGCTATTCGGCGGCGGATCCGTGCTCAATACCCTGATGGATATCGGTGATCGCAACATCCAGTTCGTGAAAGACTATGTGCGCACCGAAGGACTGCACGTGGTGAGTGAGGATCTGGCAGGACCGTATCCCAGAAAGGTGATCTATTTCCCGGCCACTGGCCGCGCTCTGGTTAAGAGATTGTGCTTGCTGCATAACGACACCCTCGTGCAACGCGAACAACGCTATCGGCATGTCCTCGACGAACAGCCCGTCAAGGGTGAGATCGATTTGTTTTAGCGCGACCACCGGACTCAAGAGGTATAAACGATGGCGAGAATAAGAGTGCTCATCGTGGATGACTCACCGCTGCAACGCCGATTGTTGGCGGAGATCCTAAGCGGTGATCCGTCCATCGAGGTGGTGGGGGAGGCCAGTGAACCGCTCGCGGCGAGAGAGCTCATCAAGAGATCCAATCCCGACGTCCTTACCCTGGATGTCAAGATGCCAAAGATGGACGGGCTGAGCTTCCTAAAAAACCTGATGCGGTTGCGTCCCATGCCCGTGGTCATGGTTTCAGCACTGACAGAAGAGGGCGCTGAGGTCACCTTGCAGGCGCTAGAGCTCGGGGCAGTGGACTTTATCAGCAAGCCGAAGGATATCCAACATACGTTTGAGTACTATGCCGGACAGATCATCAGCAAGGTCAAAGTGGCCAGCCAAGCGCGTGTACAAGTTCGCTCGGGACAAGGCGTGCACGTGCTCAAAGACCAAGCTTCCACGGGTGGGGGGCCGCAAAGGCTGAGCATGGAGGGAGGCATAAAGTCCAGGCGCTTGATCGCGATCGGCGCCTCCACCGGGGGCACCGAGGCGATAAAGGAAGTTCTTACACGCCTGCCCGCGACTTGCCCGGGGATCCTGATCACCCAACACATTCCCCAAGCGTTTAGCAAATCGTTTGCGGCGCGCATGGATGGGTTATCGGCCATCACGGTCTCGGAAGCCGAGGATGGTGCGCCGATCCTGCCTGGCCACGCGTACATCGCTCCCGGCAACCGCCACCTGTTGGTGGTGCGAGACGGAGCGCGCTACCGCTGCAAGCTGAGTGGCGCCCCCCCGGTTAACCGGCATCGTCCTTCGGTAGACGTGCTTTTCCGTTCCGTGATGCAGCACCTGGGTCGGCACGGGCTGGGCGTTATTCTGACTGGGATGGGCGCCGACGGTGCGAAAGGCATGAAAGAGATGCACGAAGTTGGAACCTATACCATCGCCCAGGACGAGCAAAGCAGCGTTATTTGGGGAATGCCGGGTGAGGCGGTCAAGGCCCAAGCCGTGGATTGCGTGCTTTCGTTAACCAAGATCCCGGCGAAAATCCTGGCCCTATGCCAACAGGATCCTGGCGTCTGCTAAATGTATAGGCGGGACCTGCCGAACCTGAGCAGGATGGGTTGTGTTTTTGTGCTCCGGCCTGTTGCCTATAGCCACGAAGACTTCCGAGTTTTTATCCGCCGCATTCCACGATTCCAAGGCTGGCACATTAAATGCCTTTTCTAGTGTGATAAGATTCGACCGCTCAGAATAATGACACGTTGGTTTTTCCTTTGCTTGTTGCCAATATGGGGGTGCACCACACCCTACAAAAACGTCTGTCAAGTACCAGACCAAAAAACTCGTGCAGCCATCGTTCGCATCGCGACCTCCACAGGCAGCAACGCCAGCGGCGTAATCGTTGGCCAAGGACACGTGTTGACGGTCGCGCACGCGTTGGACGACATCGGGACCACGGACGTAAGTATATCGGTAGAAATTGAAGGCCGATTCCAGGACGCGAAGGCCGTGATGATAGATCCCGAAAAGATCTCGCCCTGCTATCGGTAGACACGGCTGATCTGAAACCAGCCAGCATGGGTACCAAAGGTTTATCCGAGTTAGAGCAGGTCTGGGCCGTGGGCTTCCCCTTGGCGTTGGAGCAAAGGACAACCCTCGGCTTGTTTCAGCGTATGAATGGTGGCAGGCTGTATAGCAACGTTCATGTCAACAGTGGCAGCTCTGGAGGCGGCCTATTTCGTTGTCAAGGTGGGGCCTACGAACTGGTGGGCGTGCTGCGCGCGTTCATTGCTTATAGAGTCGGGGATAAATTGGTTAACATTGGCGAATCGACCTCGGTGCCTGTCGATCAGGTCTTGAGTTTTTTGGCGTCGGTGCCGAGACTGGCCGGGGGGCCGGACTTGCGCTCTGGACAGCCGATTTTGACCGACGCCTCACTGCGTCCATAAGGCGGGAGCCTGTGGCGAGAACCAGGAAAACCACGCCGTGCAATGAAGCATTCGGGGCCGCGGACAGTTAGCCCCCGTGAGGGGCTCGACTGGCTACGACAAGCCTTTTTGCTGCTCTTGCGTCGGCCGGGGCTATTCATCGCGACCGCCTTACTGGCCCCGCTTGGCAGTACCGTTTTCCTGAATCTGTTTGAGCTCGGACCCCTAAGCGGATGGTTTTCAGTTGTCGCTGCGGTGGCATGCTACGGCCTGCCCGTGTGCATCGTCGTACCGCTCGCATGCGCCTTGGCGCGGGCCGTGAACCGGGAGCGAGTCCCTTCGCCCCGCCAACTTCTTTCCTTTTCCGCGCTTCGGGTCTTGGGCCGCACCGGTCTTTTCATTTTCGCGCTTTTGCTTCAAGCATATCTCACAGCTTACCTGCTGAAGGACATCATCCGACCGGTGACCTTCGTCTCCGGCGTCGCGCCTGTGAGTGGGGCCCCTTTTGGAATGTTCGATTCCGTCTTGGGCGCCCAGCTCGGCACCTTAGGAGGGCTCTTGCTTGTTTTTCAGCTGTTGTTTTGCGCTTTCGTCATCCCCTCGCATCTGTTTTCTGAGCGGCCGTTCTACCATTGTTGGCGTCTGAGTTTTTTAGCCATGCAGCTCAATCCTTGGCTTTGGCCGCCATTGGGTTTAGCAGGGCTGTTGTTGATTTTATTGGCCTCGGTCCCGTTGTTGGACAGCGTAGCCCAGGTTTTGGCTTTGCCGCTTCCAGTCTACGTCGGAGCCTTGTTGTATATTGCCTGGCTGGAGATCTTCCAAGGCGGGGAGGAGGAACCCATCGCGCTCGACAGCCAGGCGGAAGAAGAAGGGGACTATTCCTTTTCTTAGCAATCTACGGCGCGGGGTTCAAGTGCCCTAAGCAGAGATCTGCCCTGCGATGTACTGGCCAATTAACAGCGACGAAGTGGCAGCAGGCGATGGCGCATTACAGACGTGGATGGAATTCTCAGCTCTAACGATAAGAAAATCGTCCACCAGTCTGCCGTCTATCATCAGAGCCTGTGCACGTACCCCGGCGTCGGTAGGAATGATGTCCTCTTCTTGGACCTCAGGGATAAGTTTTTGCAGACTGCGGGTGAATGCCTTCTTGCTCAAGGAACGCCACATCTCGCGCAGCCCTTCACTCCAATGGCGGGCGGAAAGCCGCCAGAAACCGGGGTAAGTTATCGATTCCAGCGCGTCCCTTAGGGCGAAGTCGGTTTTTCTGTAGCCTTCACGCTTTAAGCTCAAAACCGCATTTGGCCCGGCGTGCACCCTACCGTCGATCAGGCGGGTGAAATGGACCCCGAGAAACGGAAAGTCGGGGTTCGGAACGGGATAGATCAGGCTTTTTACCAGGTGGCGCTTATCTGACCTAAGTTCATAGTATTCGCCTCGGAAGGGGACGATCCGCGCTTCGAGGCTCGCCTTCGCCGATCGCGCGATGCGATCGCTGTGCAAGCCACCGCAGTTGATGAGAAAACGCGCTCGGATCGGGTCGGTGTTGGTTTCGATCTCGATTTGGCCGTTTTTCGCTCGAACTACTTCCGCCTTGGTGCGGAGGCGTATTTCCCCTCCATTCTGTTCTATCAGCTTGGCGTAGGCGAGGCTAACCTGCGTGAAGTCGACGATCCCAGCAGAACGCACGTGGATCGCCGCCAGGCAGGAGATATGTGGTTCCAGCTCTCTCGCCTCCTCTGGCGTGATCTTCTTGACCTCGATGCCGCTCTTCAGTCCGCGCTGATAAAGATCCTCGATCAGCGGCAACTCCCACGGCTGCGTGGCGAGGATGAGCTTTCCACAAAGCTCATGTTTGATCCCCTGCTGTTGGCAGAATGCCACCATGGCGCGTGCTCCCTCGCGGCAGAAGCGGGCCTTGAAACTTTGAGGCTTGTAATAGATCCCGGAGTGGATGACGCCGCTGTTGTGGCCTGTTTGATGACGTGCAAGCCAAGGTTCTTTTTCCAGCACCAGTACGCTGGCACCGGCCTTGTGACGGGTGAGCGCCATAGCGGTGGACAGGCCGATGATCCCGCCGCCGATGATCACGTAATCGTAGACCATGCGTGCGGGTTCTCCGTTAAACTAAAACCTCAAGCGGCGGCGGGTGGCTTAGGAACTGGGTAGGGCTAGCGCTCAGGCCATACGCCCCCGATTGCAACACCACCACTACATCGCCTACTTCGGCTTTGGCCATCTCCATCTTGTCTGCGAGCAGATCCAGAGGGGTGCACAGCGGACCGACCACGGATACGACTTCCCGTTCCGTCCCTTGTACTTTGTTTCCTATGAGCACGGGATAGTTTTTGCGGATCACCTGGCCGAAATTGCCGGAGGCCGCGAGATGATGATGCAATCCGCCGTCGGTGACGAGAAACACCTGACCGCGAGACAGCTTGCGGTCTACCACCCGGCAGACATAAACACCCGCTTCACCGACGAGGTAGCGGCCTAATTCGATCACCACCTGTGTGTCAGGTAGCCGCTTGCGCGCCTGGGTCATGATTCGCTCGAGCTGTTCCCCCACGCGGTCGATATCGAGCGGGGTTTCGCCCGGGAAATACGGGATCCCAAAACCCCCGCCGATGTTGAGGGTTTTTATCGGACTTGGGACGCTTTCGGACAGCCGGTAAGCCAGTTCAAGAGTCTTTTCCTGTGTCTCCCCGATGGCCTCGGCTTTGAGATTTTGCGAGCCGCTGAAGATGTGAAATCCTTGGAAGGAAAGACCGTGTTCGGAAATTTGGCGCAGCATCGCCGGCACGCGGTCTGCATCCACGCCAAACGGCTTAGGGCCGCCGCCCATCTTCATCCCCGAGGATTTCAGCTCGAAATCAGGATTGACCCGCACCGCCACCCGCGCTTCTAAGTCCAACTCTCGCGTTGCGCGGGCGACTCTCTCGAGCTCGCGTTCGGATTCGAGGTTGATGGTGACCCCCGCGGCGATCGCCTGCGCCAGCTCTGGGTTCGATTTGCCCGGGCCCGCAAAGTTCATCTGCTCTGGCGCCAGGGGAGTATCCAAAGCCACACGCAGCTCTCCGCTTGATGCGATGTCCAACCCATCGACTAATGTGGCGAGATGCTGCACGACGGCCGGCATGGGGTTGGCTTTGATGGCATAGTGTAACGAGACATCGTTGGGGAGGGATCTTCTGAGATCTTGTAGTCTTTGTGTGATAAGGTCTCGGTCGTAGGCGTAAAACGGCGTCTTGCCGATGCGCTGAGCCAGTCGGGTTAGGGCTATCCCCCCAATCTCCAGACAGTCGTTCTCAATAGGGAATAAGATTATCTTGTAATGTGTAGCCTTTTTTTTATTGTCCTGAGCTAAGCGATTCATTCTGGGTTAGGCAGCTGCTAGTATCTGATCCAAAGTATACCCTCCAGTTCTAGTATCTGATCCAAAGTATACTCTCCAGTTGCATAAATTCTGTTGTGTAGTGGCAGAAAATGGCGTCGATTAAGGGTTTCAAGGAGTTTTAAGCTTTTCGCTGGATATCACCGTGGGTGACGTCTAGAGATCCGACAAAAAGGCTGATTCTATGATCAGAAATGTATGGAAAGCGGCCTACGCTTCTCAGTATAATATGTTTGCCGAAACAGTAAGATCCGAGAAGGAGACCGCTTCTATGAAGTAT
>JBOIEG010000932.1:0-4119 GCA_050740915.1 Gammaproteobacteria bacterium
AGCGAAGGAAGGTCGCGTTCCGCCGGAGCGCAGGAACCGCAGTGTATATTGAAATACATGAGGATTCCGAGCACCGCCGGAACGCGAGATCCCGAGCGCAGTAGGTTTTTTCACAAACTCTGAGACGTTCAGCTCACTTGGTCTTGGAGATATTGTTCCGCATGGAACAGTGCGGCTAGTCACCGGTATTGAAGTGTTGAATGGTCTTCTGTTGATCGCGTGGTCAGGTTCATTCGTGTTTATTCTGATGCAGCGTTACTGGAAGATCGATAGTAGGACAACCCAGCATTGATCCAGTGGGAGAGTATGAACGTCCCTCGAGCTCGTTGCGCAGGGGCTCGGCCCACTGCGTATATATAGTCAAACAACCGGATCTCTCGGCGGCTCAAGTAGTGTGAGAGCGCCTCGGCATGACAGATCTCGGGCAAGGTGCCGGTGAGCAGGAGTCGAAACATTCGAGCACATCGGCGATGCTGCATTTGTGGCGTTCGACAAAGGGATTCATGCTGAGCGCTCAGTGAGGGGCAAGGGTGAAGACGTTAAACCACGCCTGTCCCCTCGACTGCACCGCCCCCTTGGCCGAAGTGCCCATCCCCGCGGGCATGGGACAGAAAGCTAACCCTCGACCCTGTGCCTGGAGCGCAAGAGTTGTTAAGGATGAGTCCAGGGACGGAAGCTCCTGGACCACTCTGAAGCGGAAGGCATTCTGCCTACCGAAAACGGTTGGATCCCCTACCTAACCCGGCGTAGCCGGAACCAAAACTCAGTTCGAGGTATATCGATGTTCGTTCCCCCTCATGGGGTTTCATGGCGCAACAACAAAACAAAAAAGATGTAGAAAGTGCAGGCGTGTGGTCGATATGACCACGTTTTACGTGGGCATGAATGTCTCAGATTTGTATCAGCAAGAGATTGCGCATGGGCAAACTACAACAGTGCGTGGCAGGTTTTGATACGGGGCAAGCATCGCAAGTAAATGATTCATAAAAGTTACGTACGCACGGATCGGGCTTCGAACCTGGGTGTCGGGGGTTCGAGTCCCTCCGGGCGCGCCACAATCAATAACTTACAATGCCATTTTTTTGGCGTGTACATTGAACGTTTCTTGTGCGATTCCGCTGGATCGCTGAGTGTCGCCGCTTGCTCGGCGGGATCTGAATGAGCTCGCGAGGCGAGAGCCTGAAACCTGGCGGAAGGTCGATTTACTCATCGCCACGAAGAAACCAGGAGACTACGATGAGGCTGTCAAGCTCCTGAGAGATCTACGAGACCTGGGCATACGGGAGGGCTGAGCCGCCGAGGTCACGGTACGCGTGCAGGCGCTCCGAGAGCAACACGCAAAGAAGCCCAGCTTCGTCGAGCGACTGCCGCAAGGCCGGCCTGGTCGCACCCTCCCCGTGAGGCGACCTGCCGCGGCCGTAGCGTTGTCCGCAGACTTGAACCGAGCAAAAGTTTATCCGAGCGCGACAACTTTCATAGGATCTCCTCCGTCGTTTTGTTCCCTTTGCGGCGAACCGCTCTGACGATGACCTCCTGCCGCTCCGCGCCGACGTCCTCTACCGCACTCGTCAGCGGGGGTTGCCATCCAGTTGTGGTATTGAGGTGATGCCTTGCTGCTCATGGCTATCCCAGCCGCCCCCGAAAGCACGATACAACGTCACCATCGCAACCGTGACCGCCGTTTCCGCTTTGGCCTGTTCATCTTCAGCGGAAAGCTTGGCGCGCTGTGCATCGAGCACGGACAGGAAATCGGTGACGTCACGTTGATAGAACGCTTCGGCAACCCGGTAGGCGCGCCGGGCAGCATCAACGGCTTGACGGAGGTCCTCGCGGCGCTGACGCGCGCTCGTGTAGGCGACATGGGCGTTCTCGACCTCTTCCAAAGCGGTGAGAAACGCCTGCTCATAGCTCGCCGTCACTTGGGCGAGCCGGGCGTCGGCGGCAGCGATGTTGGCGCGGATCCGCCCGGCATTAAAAATCGGCGCCGTGATCCCTGTGCCGAGCGTGTAGATCCCTTGCGCGGCCACACTCGGAAGTCCGGCTAGGCTCAACGCGCCGATTCCACCGGAGAGAGCGATCAAAAACTTGGGAAAGAGATCGGCGCGCGCGGCACCGAGGCGCGCCGCGGCGGCGGTTACCTCGGCTTGCGCATGCCGCAAGTCCGGCCTCTGCTGGAGGAGATCCGAGGGCAGAAGGCGGGGAAGGTTGGGCAGCGTCGGAGGCAGGGGCGCCGCCTTGCCTAACTGGGTTTCAAGCGTGTGCGGGGGCTCGCCTAAGAGCACCCCGAGGCGATGGATAAGCAGTGCGCTCAGGTGATTGAGCACGGGGAGGGTGCCTTCGGTCGCGCGCAGCAGGGTTTGCTGGCGGGCGATGTCGAGCTCGGTGCTAAGCCCCGCGCGGAAAAAGGCCTCGAGCAGGCGCAAGCGCTCCCGTTGAACCGCGATGTTCTCGCGCAGGATCGCCGTCTGCCTCTGTGCACCACGGAGCTCGAGATAATTGGTCGCGACCTGTGCGAGCAGGCCCACCTGGACAGCACGCCGGCCTTCCTCGGCGCTAAGGGCTTGCGCCTCCGCCGCCTGCGCCTCAAGACGGTTGCCGCCAAAGACATCGATCTCCCATGCCAAGCTGAGCTCGCCGCTCACGGCATCCGCGCGCGGGACCGCCAGGTCGACGCCTTGCGGGCCGGGGACCGGAATGACGCGCTCGATACGCTTTTGACGGCCGCCGTTAACGTTGGCATCAATCGTGGGATACAGGACCGACTCGGCTACGGTCACCAGGGCCCTGGCTTCACGCACCCGGGCCGCCGCGATTTTCAAGTCGTGGTTGGCCCCAAGCGCTCGGAGGACGAGCTCATCGAGGAGCGGATCTTGAAACTTCTTCCACCAACGAGCTAGGTCTGCCGGATCCACCGTCGTGTCACCCATGGGCGCGTTTTGCCACTGGGCGGGCGTTGGCACCTCGACTTTGTGGCTGACGGGGGTGAGGGCGCACCCACTGAGCAGCGTCGAGATCAGCGCTGCCACCTTCATGAAGTACCTTGTGTTCATGACACACCTCCGGTATCACTCACTGGATTGCTCAAGTCGGATTCGTGGCTCGAGCGCCACGCGACGGTAGCCTGCAACGCGACCGCGTTTTCAGACTTTGCCGCGAGCAGGGTTCGTCGTACCCGGAACCACGCGGCGTAGAGCGCCGGTAAGAAGAAGATCGTGAGCACCGTCGCGATGCTGAGCCCGCCCATGATGGCGATGGCCTGGGGGCCGAAGAAGTCGCTCCGCGAGAGCGGCACCATGGCGAAGATCGCCGCGGCGGCCGTCAGCATGATCGGGCGGAAGCGCCGCACGGTCGATTCAACGATAGCGGTCCAGGTGTCACGGCCCGCCTGCTCGTCCTGCTCGATCTGATCGATGAGGATCACGGAGTTGCGCATGATCATGCCGGCGAGTGCGATAATGCCGAGTAGCGCCACAAAACCAAAAGGGGCATGGAACAGGAGCAGCGCAAAGGCGGCCCCGATGATCCCCAAGGGTGCCGTGAGGAAGACGAGGAACGTGCGGGAGATGTTGTGGAGCTGGATCATCAGGAGGCAAAGTGTGGCGATGACCACTGCCGGGATCCAGAAAAGGATCGACCTCTGCGCGATTGAGCTCTCCTCCTCTGCGCCGCCGACCTCGAGGTAATAGCCGGGCGGCAGTGCTGCTTCGATGGGCTTGAGCTGCGGGAGGATCTCGGCCGTGACCTCCGGTGCTTGGGCACCGTCGACGATATCGGTGCGCACCGAGATCGCCGGCAAGCGGTTGCGCCGCCATATGATCCCTTCCTCGAAGGTGGTTTCGAGCTTGACGAGTTGGGATAGCGCCACCGT
The DNA here is from genome assembly GCA_050740915.1 of Gammaproteobacteria bacterium. GTDB lineage: Bacteria > Pseudomonadota > Gammaproteobacteria > JBOHHR01 > JBOHHR01 > JBOHHR01. The sequence continues at coordinate 3,869 of JBOIEG010000932.1, forward strand.
TGTGCCATTCGCCGTCGGCAGGGCTACGTCGGGGAGCTCGTGCATCCTAAGGCGCGCAGCGTCTTGCGCCCGCCACACAATGTCGATGAGCTTATCGCCCTCGCGATACTGTCCGACGGTGATTCCGGTGTAATGGGCATGCAAAGCTTGTGAGAGACTCTCGCTCGTCACCCCAAGTGCGCGGGCCTTCTCCTGGTCGAGGATGAGCCGCAGGGATGGGATCCGATCGTGCCAGTCGTCGTTGACGTCCA
>JBOIEG010000933.1:0-8104 GCA_050740915.1 Gammaproteobacteria bacterium
CCCCATGTCTCCAGCGGCGTGCGTTCAGCCGGCTGCAACTTGATCGCCACGCTGGTGTTCGGCATGAGCGAGACCATAGCAATCACTGGAAAGTCTGTAAAGTTATTTAAGGGACACTACATTAGCAATCGACCCACACAAATGGCTGTTTCAGCCCTATGAGATGGGGTGCCTACTGGTCCGAGATAGGGATTGGCTCGCTAAGACCTTTAAGGTGATCTCAGACTACGGTAAGGACGAGGAGCTCAGTGAAGAGGAGGTCAATTTTTGCGATTTGGGTATTCAGTTGACGCGTCGTTTCCGCGCCCTTAAGTTGTGGCTGTCGTTAAAGACCTTTGGTCTGAAGGCGTTTCGAGAGGCCGTTGCGCGGGGCTTGAACCTTGCCAGAACCGCGGAGGCGATATTGGCAAAGTCCCCGAATGCGAGGTCACCACACCCGCCCAACTGGGCGTGGTCACATTCCGCTACGTTGGGGCAGGAGATGCTTCTTTGTCGGAATTAGACGAAGTTAACCGGCGAATTGTCGGCAAATGCGTCGAGGAAGGATTTGCCATGGTGAGCACCACCGAGCTTAAAGGCAAAATCGTGCTTAGGCTTTGTCTCATCAATCCCCAGACTACAGAGAGGGATATAGAGCAGACGATCGGAATGATTGTTCGGTTTGGTGACCAAGTGATCCACGGATGACGCTTGTCCAGTCTAAGGTGTAGGCGCAGCTCAACCAGTTCGTCCTCCACCGTGAAAACAATTCCGCCCTCAAGACAGGTGAGCACCTTTCGGCTATCTTCCTCCGAACTCCCGCACCTGTTTGCAGACGAACTGGCCGTCCGCCAGGACCTTGAGCTCCAGGTCAAGAGACTTTGGCTTCTCATTGTCCACCACCACGAACCGGCAGTTCCCCGGGTAGTAACTCGGCTTGGCTGCACAGTAGGAGCGCTCCACCGCAACCACTATGTCCACCAGGCCCAGCATCTTCTCCCGCGGTAGAACGGGCTCCGTTCTCTCGGGGGCTTCGGGCGACGGTTTGGCGTAACGGGTGATCGTGAGGGAGGTCGGCTCTTCGCCAAGACCTAGCGCCGCAATGGTCACTTCGGACCAGGTGCCTGGATCCGGATTGGTCACTAGGTTGTTCCCGTCCTGGAGGGAGAGCGTGTACCCATAGACCCCGGTCGTGTTCAGCACCCGGGTGATCGCCACGGCGTTTGCTGCAACCTCGGATTCGGCGTCGTAGACCGGCACGATCGCCAGCCCCATTGCGGCAGTCGGGGCTTGGGCGAACCCAAGCAGCCCCACGGGCCAGCAGCAGACCCACTTTCGTGATCGTCCGCTTAGTCGCATCCATTCCTTCATCTTCTCATCGGGCGTGATTCGATGTTCTGATTAAAACAGCACGCGTTGGGCAAGTAACTCTCCCATCGCCTTAAGGAGGCGGCTTGCAGCCCCTTGCTTACATCGTCCCTTATATGGCACCAGGGAACATCCGTCTTAACCCCTCCAAGGAGTGGGGTACGGCAGCAAAGCTCACGCCTCCAAGTGCTCGCGAATTTGTTCCAGTGCGCGTTTTTCTAGCTGCCGGATGCGCTCAGCGGAAACCCCGAACTGTGCGCCGAGGTCGTGCAAGGTAGCCTTCTCCTCTTGTAACCAGCGTTGAGTCAAGATCTCTCGGCTGCGGTCATCCAGGGCGCTCATGGCAACCCTCAGCTCATGACGGCAGCGCTGCTCTGTTTGCTCGATCTCCACCAGCGTCTCAGGCTGATAACGTGGATCAGGGTGCGTATGCACGGGCGCTGACTTGAAGCTTTCTTCGCTATCTTCTCCCGGAGTCCAATCGAAAGAGGTGTCGTGGGCGTTGAGCCGCTGTTCCATCTCCAGCACGGTCTTTTTATTGACCCCGAGTTCTTTAGCCACGTCCTCCGCTTCGCCATTGCTCAGCCAACCGAGACGCTTCGTAGCTTTTCTCAAATTAAAGAATAACTTGCGTTGCGCCTTGGTGGTGGCCACTTTGACAATCCGCCAATTGCGCAGGATATATTCGTGGATCTCGGCGCGGATCCAGTGGACGGCAAACGTGACCAAGCGCACGCCGACACCGGGATCAAAGCGCTTCACCGCTTTCATTAGCCCGATGTTGCCTTCCTGGATCAGGTCTGCCTGAGGCAATCCGTAGCCTGCGTATCCTCTGGCGACGCGGACTACAAAGCGTAGGTGCGCGAGCACAAGGCGGCGCGCCGCATCCAGATCATTATGCTGTTGATAGCGTTCGGCCAACTCGCGCTCTTGCGCAGGACCCAAAATAGGAATTCCGCTGACAGAGTGGATGTAAGCTTCCAGCGAACCGACGGGCAAAGACAGGCGAAGGTCGGGCATGGTATTCATAAGCGATTGATTCCCCCTAAATAACAAGTTTTGGCTATATTAGCACTCCTGCTCTATGAGTGCTAAAGACAAGATCAAGTTCCCGCTGTCCTAGTCCGGTCCGATGAGGGCGTCGACGAACGCCTCCGCCTCGAAGGAAGCCAAATCCTCTAATCGTTCACCGACACCGATGTAGCGGATCGGGATCGGCCATCGATAGGCCAGCGCGAAAAGGATCCCGCCTTTCGCTGTGCCGTCGAGCTTGGCAATGGTAATACCCGTAAGCCCTACCGCTTGGTGAAATTGCGCCACTTGGTTGAGGACGTTTTGGCCGCTGGTAGCGTCGATCACCAGCATCACTTCATGGGGCGCGGATGGATCCAACTTTTTTATCACCCGTTTGAGCTTCTTTAACTCGTCCATGAGGTTAGATTTGGTATGCAATCGGCCGGCGGTGTCGGCAATGAGAACCTGGATCCCGCGCGCGGTGGCCGAGACCAGCCCGTCATAGATGACCGACGCGGAGTCGGCGCCGGCGTCTTGGGCGGTCACGGCTATTTCGTTGCGTTCGCCCCATGCCTTAAGTTGTTCCACGGCCGCGGCACGGAAAGTATCCCCGGCGGCTAGGGCGACTGAGAGGTTGCGACGCTTTAAGAGGTGGGCGAGCTTCCCAATGGTGGTGGTTTTGCCGGACCCATTCACCCCGACCACGAGCATAACGAACGGGCGTTCCCCCGTGGCGACGATCTCTAAGGGCTGTTCAACGGGTCGCAGCAGGGCCACTAATTCCTCCCGCAACAGCGCCTTGGCGTCGGAAGCCCCGCCGTGACGTTGGAGGCGTTCTTTGAAATCAGCCACGAGCTTTGTAGTCGCCTCTATTCCCATATCGGCGCCGAGCAGGAGATCTTCGATTTCCTCTAGGGTTTTTGGATCTAGGCTGGCTTTCCCAGCTATTAGCCGCGCTAAGCCACCCAGCAAGTTCTCGCGGGTTCGCCGCAGACCCGCACGCAAACCACCGAGCAGGCCGGTGCTTGGCGGGGCTGCTTGCTCGCGTTTTCCTTTGAAGATCATCGCTCGCTTTCCGAGGCACACCACCCGTTTGCAGGACACGTTATCCTAACACTCACAAATGACCACCGCTCGCCGCGGACTTCCCGATCCAGAATCCCCTGCAGTCGGCTTCGGGCGGCTTCCTCGACGCTTTCGTGACCAAGATCGGTCCCTGAGGCTTCTGGCACTCCCGGCGCCAGCCGGCGGCGCGACCGCGCTGACACCTCCGGGCTCGGGAGCGGATTCGATAGCCATCGTTCCGCTTCCCGCCCGGCGGATCCACAAGTCACAGGGCATGCGTGGCGCGCGATTTCCGCGTCATCCACGTGGAGCGAGACCATGAAGACAATCCATCCTACCGCTAGTCCCAACCGACCCCAACGACGCTTCTGCGATAACGGGTTTGGCCGAGCGGCTGCCGCGCTGCTTTTAGCTTGGGTCGAATAATTAAATCACTCAGAATCCAAGCCGCCTCTTTTAGCAGCACATCTTTGCTCGGATCCATCGCTTGTTCTTGGTCTACTGCGCCTTCCTTATCGACTGCCGGGGTAAAGCCTAAAGCCCGTTGAATGCGCGCTTCACGCTCGCGCTGACTGTTTTTGCTCTCTCGCATTTCTTGGCTGCGTTTGGACTCGAGTAAACTGACGCGGGTCTTCTGCTGGGCCTCGTTAGCGAGCTGGACTTCCTCTAGCAACACGCCGAACCCAGGGTCGCCCTTTACCCGCTTTTCGTGCTGCCCCCGCGCCGAGGCAAACGCCTGCACTGGCGCGCGCGCGGGCACAAAACGCAACGGTCGGACGTGATCCCACGGCAGCGCGTTTTCTAACGCCCGCTCTCCCTCTTCGATGACGCCCAGCGCGGTGGAAAAAGCGATGTCCGGGGCTACACCTCGGTGCTGGGTGCTATCACCATTTACGCGAAAAAACTGGGCGATCGTGACCTTAAGCTGCCCAAGTTTTTCCTCCGGGGGACCACCGCGCCGATCGAGATCGATTAGGTTCTGCACCGTTCCCTTGCCAAAAGTCCGTTCCCCAAGCACAATCCCACGCCGATAGTCCTGTATTGCCGCGGCAAAGATTTCGGATGCCGAGGCACTAAAGCGGTCGACCAGCACCGCTAGCGGGCCCGTGTATGCGATCCCCGGAATGGGGTCGGGATTCACTTCGATGCGGCCCCTCGCGTCTTTGACTTGCACGACGGGACCTCCCTCAATGAACAAGCCGGTTAGCGACGTGGCTTCGGCCAAAGAGCCGCCACCATTGCCACGCAAATCGACCACAATACCATCCACGCGCTGCACCAGCAGCTTCTCGATCAACGCGCGGACATCGCGTGTCGTGCTGCGGTAATCCCGCTCACCTCCCGAGCGGGCGGCGAAATCTAGGTAAAATGTAGGCACGCGTATTATTCCTATTCGCATTTTTTGGCCGGGTATTTCAAGAACGTGACTACTCGCAGCCTGTTCTTCCAGCTCTATGCGCCTTCGCGTCAACGTGATCAACGTCGTTGAACCTTCGGGTCCACTCGTTTTCGGCAAAACCTCAAGACGAACCATCGTGCCCTTGGGGCCACGAATGAGGTCGACGACATCATCAAGACGCCACCCCACCACGTTGACAATGGGCTTCCCGACTCCCTGTCCCACGCCCACGATCCGATCTTCGGGGCGCAGCTGTTTGCTCTGATCGGCCGGGCCACCCGCCACGACCTTGCGCACCAAGGTAAATTCGTTCTCGCTTTGCAAAACGGCCCCGATTCCCTCCAGCGATAAGCTCATGCTGATCAGGAAGTTCTCAGAAGCGCGCGGCGAAAGGTAGCTGGTGTGCGGTTCCACGGACGATGTGTACGCATTCATGAAAAACTGATGTATGTCTTCCGCGTTCAGTTGCTCGGTGCGTCGCCCTAAATCTTGGTAGCGCTGTCTTAGCGTGCGCTTTATGTCCGCCTCGATCTTGCCCGCCAGCTTCAGACTTAATACATCGTTTTTCACCCGTTTGCGCCAAATCTCGTCGAGCGCCGCCGCGCTATCTGCCCATGGCTGCTTGCTGCGATCCAGCTCGTAGTCCTCGTTCACGCTAAAATCAAAAGATCCGTCCAATAGTTGGATTGCGAACCGCGCTCGTTCTTGCACGCGCCGACGAAATCCGTTGAACATGGAGAAAGCCGGAAGCAGATCCCCTTGCTTAAGGCTATCGTCCAACCGGTGGCGCCACTGCTCGAATCGCGCTATGTCGCTTGCCAGCAGGTAACTTCTGTTCGGGTCCAATGTCACTAAGTAACTATCCAGTATCTTGGACGACAGCGTGTTGTCCAGGGCTAAGCGCTTGTAATGGTGCTCTTCCATGAGTTCCAACACCAGCTCCGTGGCGCGAATTTGGGCGCTGCTCGGCTCAAGATTGGGCTTTCCGAAAGTTGGGGTTTGAAAAAAAATCCCACAAAATAGCAACAAAACGGCCTCGCGCAATCCGAAGCAAGCGCTTGGTCGCTGCGCAACACCTTCACTCATTCGGGGATTGGCGCCGTCACAGGTACGCATAACCGACCGTCGCAGTGAGGGCAACAATAAGCCTTCGCACCTTCACATCACTCAAGTGACTGCGAAACTGGCTTTTTCGAACTCTCATACGAATATTCAATCACACGCTACCCTGGATTACCACTCGGGTTCGACTATGGCTGAGGAAAGATTGCTCGCTTGCTGACCTAGCCCTACTTACTGTGCGGAGCAAAGCCCTGCGAGCTCCCGAGAAACTATTACTGGGAGCAAATTTATGCTGCAATATACGATTAAGTGCCCAGCCGCCATAAAATTTAAGAATTCGCTTTAGAGGCCCCACGGATAATAGTAGCACCTTGCGAACCTTGGCCTGGACCATGCCATCCACGCCCTACGTCGGCTTGAGGTTCCTGGCCGGAATACTTAGGTAAGTTCTTTTGAGGAGCAAAATGTCGGCTGCTTAGCACTTGCAGCGGTGGACGCAGCGGGGGCATGAGGTATGGCGATGCATGATAAGGATGGCGTGATCTGGGTGGACGGGGGAATGGTCCCCTGGCGGCATGCGACTACCCACTTATTGACCCACACCTTGCACTACGGTATGGGCGTATTCGAGGGCATTCGCGCCTATCAAACTCACAGAGGCACTGCCATTTTTCGCTTGCAGGCACACACCGAGCGCTTGTTTCGCTCGTCTCACATCTTGAAAATGGCCATCCCCTTTGAGCGGGACGTCGTCAACCGAGCCTGTTGCCAAGCCGTGTCGCAAAATCGACTGGAGTCCGGGTACATCCGGCCGATGTGCTTTTACGGATCTGAAGGCATGGGACTGCGTGCGGATAACCTCAAGGTACATCTCATGGTGGCGGCTTGGGCCTGGGGTGCTTATCTCGGAGCCGAGGCTTTAGAGCGCGGCATACGCGTTAAGACATCCTCGTTTAACCGCCATCACGTAAATGTCGCAATGTGCAAGGCAAAAGCAAACGGAAACTATATGAATTCCATGTTAGCGCTGCAGGAAGCCATGGATGCGGGTTATGACGAATCCTTGCTTTTGGACACGCAAGGATTCGTCTCCGAAGGCAGCGGAGAAAACGTGTTCATCGTGCGAGACGGTATGCTCTTCACGCCTGATCTTACCTCTGCCCTAGAAGGGATCACCCGGGACACCATATTGAGGCTGGCAACGGACGAGGGGCTCACCGTGCGTGAGAAGCGCATTACCCGCGATGAGGTCTATGTTGCCGACGAAGCGTTTTTCACCGGCACCGCGGCCGAGGTTACCCCTATCCGCGAGTTGGACGGACGGATAATCGGCAGCGGCGAGCGGGGCCCCATCACGAAACGCCTGCAGCAGATGTATTTCGACTGTGTGCATGGGCGCGCTGAACGCTACGCCGAATGGCTGTGCTACATCTGAGATCGATCTCTGCGGCCAGCTGATGCACGTGGCCCTGCAATCGCTCGGCAAGCGCGGGCAGGGCCGTTGCCTGGTTTACGTCTGGCGCTGCGGAACAAGGTTTCATCGCATTGTCCGCGAGGTTAAACAAAGCCAGTGCCGCCAGCACGGATCCGAACATCTGATGGACATTGCTTTGCACGCCTGCCAAATCTCACTTATCAAGGCGACCTTCCCACCCCATTCCGGCCATAGTGCACTCCCCGAGAAAAATCGGTGGTTTGTTGCATGGAAATCAATCACGGATAAAAAGATCGGTATAGAGCTCGGCGCTGGGATCGACGGCATAGCTTGAAAAATCGGATACCCCGGCGCTCTTTAGCACCTCGTCGTCGATGAAGAAGTTGCCGCTGCAGCTCCGCGCCGGGCGACTAAGGATAGCGTGGGCGGCGTCCGCCACGATGTCCGGTTTCCGGCAGTTCTGCGGTTTGACGAGATCGCCGAGCAACGCCAAGGCCGCGGTATCGATCACGGTGCGAGGCCAGAGCGCATTGACGGCGATCCCCACATGGCGAAACTCCTCGGCCATCCCGAGCACGCACATGCTCATGTAGTGTCCCTTAAATAACTTTACAGTTAAGCCGCCTTCTTCTTTCCCTCGGGGCAGGGTGGATCTGGGCTTGATCTGCTCCATCTTGACCCGCGCCCGCTCGATCTTCTTGATGATGTCCTCGACGGTGGCCGTCTAGATGAAGGGCTTGGGATTTTGGTTCCAGGCTTGCCTAAATTCCTCGATCGCCTCT
>JBOIEG010000934.1:0-1036 GCA_050740915.1 Gammaproteobacteria bacterium
AGAGGCGATCGAGGAAGTTAGGCAAGCCTGGAACCAAAATCCCAAGCCCTTCATCTGGACGGCCACCGTCGAGGACATCATCAAGAAGATCGAGCGGGCGCGGGTCAAGATGGAGCAGATCAAGCCCGGATCCACCCTGCCCCGAGAGAAAAAGAAGGCGGCTTAACTGTAAGTTATTTAAGGGACACTACACTAGGTTCGCGCACATGAAGTTTGTGTGCGACAGGTCAGCGCCTCGTAGGTCAGCACCGCGGAGATCGGCTCCGCTTAGAACGGCATCGCGTAACCGGGCGTGGTCCAACTTTGCATCGATAAGCGATGCTTCGTCTAACATTGCTTGCTGCAGATAAGCCCACCTGAAATCCACACCATCGAGCCGGCTGCGGCACCGGATGTCCTGTTGATTGCCGGGTACTTGGCTGCACCCCAAGAGGCCATGAAGTCCCGATACGGTCTTCGCGCGCAGGTCGATTTTCGGCAGCACCGCCTCGTATAAGATAGCGCCCCGCAAGTCCTTGCCTTGTAGGTAGAATCCAGAAATGTGTTGTAACGCTTGGTCTTGTTGGGCGTCATTCTTTAATCGACTGAAGACCTCCGGGCTAAGTGTGTTTTGGGTGAGGGTAACCCCGCGCAATTGCAGGACGCTGGGATTGCCTCATGGGGCTTCTGTACCCGAGGTGCTCGGGGCGAAGCGCAGCTTGAGGAGCACTACCGCGACCAACACCCCTAGCAAGCCAAGAAGACGAAATATCTTCACACCGCGTTTAGATGGTGCGGGATCGCTCAAGTGCTGGCGAAGAATTTTTGGTAACCACCAGAACAGCAGGCCCGCCTGGGCGACTACCGCGAAGGCTTGGAGCGCGATGGCAGGCCACATGTCGCGGTAGACGACGAAGCGGTACTGTAGCCACACCGTCACCAGGACCGGTACGATCCCCAAGGGCAAATAGACACTAAGCCATCCTCTGGTGCTCGCTTTATTTGGACAGGCGAGAAATTGAACGTAGGGAAGGGTGACCAGGCGCTCGTAGTACAC
>JBOIEG010000935.1:0-3083 GCA_050740915.1 Gammaproteobacteria bacterium
GCTAGCCCTTACCCGACAGGGACTCTCACCCTGCAAGATGCGCCGAGCTTTTCCCAGCGCGATAACGCCAAAGCTCAGCCACCGTCTTGCCGTAGCGAAGCGGAGGCAAGATGGTCGGCTGGAGCGCCTTGTTAGAGCGCAACACGCTCAATTCGCGAATGTCAGCTTTCGATGGTGACAATGTGTGCCTGGATCTTGCCGTCCACATTCCCTCGTCCGAACCGCTGGGCGATCGCTTCCGCCACGATGTCGGTTGCTTCGCCGAGCCGCGAAGCATCGCGCGCCTCGATCTCGTTCCGTAGTGGTGTCCCCTGGCAGTACGCGATCGCTGGGACCCGGGAAGATTGTGCCCGACTGCGCGCCGCGACCGTGGTGATCTGCGGAGACGCAGTGAATCCGCCGTTTTCAAGATCTCGCTCGATGGTCGGATAGTCGTAGTAGCCGTGGGGTGTGCGAGCGAGGAAGCGCGGCGGATCCTTAGGGAACAGGGATTCGAGAGCCGTCGTCACGGTGTCAGCGAATTCGTTCTCCTTGATCCGATCCCAGACGTTGAAAACGAAAACGCCTGCCGACCTCAGTACTCGACGTGCCTCCGAGAACGCTTTCGACTTTTCGGGGAAGAACATGACTCCGAACTGGCATACAACCGCGTCAAACGTTCCATCTCCAAAAGGCAGTTGCATGGCATCCGCCTGACGCCACTCCACAGGGCGCTTGGTCCCGAGCGCGGAAGCATGGTCCAGCATCGGCTGATTCAGATCCGTCGCGACGATGGAGACACGTTCGGGTAGCGCGGATGCCAAAGTACGAGTCACGACACCTGTGCCGGCTGCAATTTCGAGTACGCGAGTAAGAGATCTCGGAGCTAGCCGATTCACCAGATCCGTAGCGTAGGCCTCGAAGATCAGCGGAACTAGATATGTCTCGTAAAGCTTCGCAATCGAGTCACTGAAGACTTTGTCGCCATCGGGACTGCTCATAGTGTTTGCCCCTGCGCCTCGATTCCATTGCGCTCTAACGAATAGGATTTTATCCGCCGTGCCCCGAATGTTAGTGTACCGCAGGGTACTGACCCACGGCGGATAAAAGCTGTTGGACTGAACCGCTGGATCGAAGCCCCGTGCCTATGGGGATTCTAAGGTTCGCGGAGGGAGAAAAGCAACGGAAGGTGGGTACTTAGCGGCGACGAGAGGCGCGATCGGCGGTGGCCTTGGATGGAATGGCGCACGCGTCCCCGATAAGCCGATAGCCAAGCGGCGAGGGAGGCTCGCTCGCCGCTGCGGGCACGAGCGGGGCCGTGGCCGATGCAGGGAGGCTCGGCCATGGCGAGACGTGCTCATGGATCAGGCGGCCCATGGCAGCGGTGGCCCGGTGGCTTTTGGTGTTGGGGGTAGAGAGCCGATGAGTCGCAGGCGTCCTTGGTGGCAGTGGGGGCAGAGGCGGACATCGAGGCCCATCACCCGAGAGAGGAACGCCTCGACGGTCTCGGTCGGTGCCAGCAGGAGCGGGGGCACATCCAGTGCCCGGCGGGCGCGGGCCAGGTACTCGGCGCGGTGGCGGTTAGCCAGCAGCCCGAAATGGCGGATCCGCATGAAGCCTTTGGGAAGCACATGGAGCAGGAAACGGCGGATGAATTCCTCGGTGCCCAAGGCCATGATCTTGGTCTTATGGCGATGGGCGTAGTCTTTCCAGCGAAAGTGCACCGTTGCATCCTCCAAGCGCACCAAGCGCTCATTGCTGATGGCGACCCGATGGGTGTAGCGGCCGAGGTAGGCAACAACCTGCTCAGGGCCGGCGAAGGGGCGCTTGGAATAGACGACCCAATCTTCGGCGCGTACGTGCGCGAGGAGTTGCTCAAACGCCTTGGCTTGGGCAAGGGGTTCCAAGCGCCCGGCGAAGCGTAGCACGCCGCGCTCGAAGGCTTGGCTTAGGGCATCGAGGTATTTGCCCCGAAACACCTTGGAGAGGGCACGGACGGGGAAGAGGAAACCGCGCTTGGCCGCGATCCAACGCTCGCCATCGCCCGACAGCGCACCCCCGGTGACCAGACCATGCACGTGCAGGTGTTGGTTGAGGTTCTGGCCCCAGGTATGGAGCACCATCGTGATCCCGAGCTCGCCCCCAAGCCACTTGGGATCCCGGCCGAAGGCTTGGGACCAGGTCCGTGAGCGCTTGCGACTCAAGCATTATAACATCCGCACCGAACAGGCCTACCTCGATTGGATTAAACGCTACATCCTGTTTCATGGCAAGCGCCATCCGGTGTCCATGGGAAAGGAAGAGGTGGAGCGCTTTCTCACCCATCTCGCGGTCGAGCGAAAGGTGGCTGCCTCCACCCAGAATCAGGCCTTGAGCGCCATTCTCTTCTTGTACAAGGAGGTGCTGGGTCGGGAGCTTGAGTGGCTCGATAACGTGCAGCGGGCGAAGCGCCCGGCACGGGTGCCGTGGTCTTAACCGAGGCGGAGGTACGGGCGCTGCTCGGGCAGCTCGAAGGCCGCCACTGGCTGATGGCGAGCCTCCTCTACGGTGCCGGGCTGCGGCTGATGGAGTGCGTGCGCCTGCGGGTGAAGGACATCGACTTCGGCTACGCCCAGATCACGGTCCGAGATGGCAAGGGAGACAAAGACCGCGTGACCATGCTTGCCCGGCGCACTGCGCGAGAAGCTCGAAGAGCACCTCGGGCGGGTCCAGGCCTTGCACCAGAAAGATCTAAAAGAAGGTTTCGGCGAGGTGTACCTGCCGTTCGCCTTGGGCCGCAAGTATCCGCGTGCGGGTCGCGAATGGGCCTGGCAATATGCCTTCCCCGCCTTCAAGCGCTCCATCGATCCGCGCTCGGGCATCGAACGGCGCCATCACATCGATGAGCAGAGGTTGCAGCGCGCGGTCAAGACAGCATTGCGGCAAGCGGGGATCGCCAAGCCCGCAAGCTGCCACACCCTGCGCCATTCCTTTGCCACCCACCTCCTTCAGTCCGGCTATGACATCCGTACCGTACAAGAGCTGCTCGGCCACAAAGATGTGAGCACCACGATGATCTACACCCATGTGCTCAACAAGGGCGGCAAGGCAGTGCGGAGCCCGCT
>JBOIEG010000936.1:0-6685 GCA_050740915.1 Gammaproteobacteria bacterium
GAGCAACTGACCCACCGCGGGATCGCCTTCCAAATCCAGCCAGGTGAACAGCATGCGATTCTTCGCCAAAAAATCGCGGATCCGGAAAGTGTCCCGCGAATAGCGGGAACCGATCACGCGCAAGCCCGTGAAATCACCCGACTCTCGCATCAATTGTCGGCGGGCAATGAATGCTTGTAGGATAATATCGCTCAGCTGCGGATCTTGATTCAAAATCTCGCGCAAGGCTTTGTCCGAGATTTCGTACACTTCGGAATCGGTCTTGGCCATGCCGGTGACCACCTTCGGGTTGCCGGTCAAATGACCGACGTCACCGGCGAATTCTCCTGCGTACAGGACCCTGATCGCCTTCGGCTTCTCGCTGGTCTCATCGACAAGCTCGACTTCACCGGACTTGATGACAAAAAAGTTGGAATCGCGATCGCCGCAACGAAACAGCGCGTCCCCCGCCCGGAACGTTTTCGACGGTGCGCCCGCATAACGCCCAAGCCGCGCGATCTGCGCCTCGCTCAGTGTCGGAAAAGCAATCGCGTTTAATCCTGCACCGCCATGTCGCAATCTATCTGCTAGCGAAAGCTCAACAACCTGTCGTGCCAGCTACGCGCATTATACGTCGGTTTTGCACGTGCGCTCGTTCAACGCCAATAGCCCCTCCGCGGACCCGGTGAGGTGCCCCCTCCCTCGGTGCAGATCTGCCTGAGGCTTAAGCCCGGCTGCTTCAAACGGGGTTCGCTACCGATATGGAACAGTGTCCCCACTGCGGCGGCCCCTTGAAGATCATCGCCGCCCCTTCGACAGGCTCAGGACAGGCATCGAAGATCCCACCGTGATTGCCAAGATCCTCGCTCATCTCGGCTGGCCCGCCCGCGCACCGCCCCAATCCCCGGAGCGGCTGTTCGACCGACTCCAAACAGCCTGATCTGAATCCCATATCCCCCTCCGTCCGGTTCATCTCCCCGAGCCGACAATCCCCCTTGGCCTGCGCCCGCCCGAGACGCCAAAACGCCCGGAAACATAGCGTCTCGGGACGATGAAAGGCCGGAAAATACCCCCTTTCCAGGCCGAGGACTCGCATGTTTGACAACTCACGAGCCGATGTACGCGCGACGCCTCCACGAACCCCGGACAGTGGCTTGTGCCAAGTGTTCTTCGAGACCCAGAACGAAAAAGGCCCGCCGCCGGCCCCGGGCATCGTGCGCATTCCGCGCATCTACGGATCGTGGACGATCAAGCCCCTCGCTGGCGGCGCCCTCGTGAGCTACGTTCTCTACAGGGCACTTCGATTGATTCGAAGTGCCCAGCAGTATAGGGGTATGCTGCCATTTCTCCAACAGGCAACTGTTTGAGAAATGGAGCAAAGCAAAAATCGCATTTTTGCTTTGCGACGCGAAAAATTCCACGGATGGAATTTTCGAAGTACCCTACAGTGAGCCAGGGGGTGGAATTCCAGCGTGGCTAGCGCGCAGCGGACAACGCAAGAACGTCGTCACCTGAATGAAACGAATTTTGGAGCGGGCCAGACGATGAACGCACCGGAACAAACGTGTCCTTCCTGCACTCCTAAAGCGGCAACTGACGATATCAAGAACCTCAGCGGAATTCATGCAGGCTTACCGGAAGGGCACAGTGGATCGTGGCGCGCAATGCTCACAAAGAGCAGGCATTCGGATTTTTGCCCGTGCTCGCGCATCCCATCGGCGGCACCACGCATGAAGCGCAGATCTTCGACTACGCTGTTGGGTTTGGCAACGTGGCGGACGAGCTTGCGATGACGACCTCACGGCAAGCCTTCGTCGCCGAGTGGCTGCCCGCGGCCGAGCGTGACGCTTGGCATACCGCCCACGGGTTCATTCGTTGCGATGATCCGCAAGTCACGGTGAGCGCGGTGAAGCATGCGCAGAACGGCGCCGGCTTGATCGTGCGGCTGTCGCGCCCGCACGCAAAGACCGGCGAGGGGACGGAGGCGGTGCTGTCGTGCGTAGGCAAGATCGTTCGCGACGCGTGGCTCTCAGACGCGCGCGAGACCGATTCTGTGCCGCTCGAGGTGAGCGCAGCCGGTACCGTCCGCGTGCCCATGCGGCACGGCCTGTCTACGGTTCGATTGCGATTGGATGATGAGGCATGAGCGGCGCCGCTTCTGCGCCAGCCTCGGACGCTGCTGCGGCGTGGAGTTGGATCGCCGTGCGATAGGCGGTCACGAGCTTCTGCGCGCTCTCTTCGAAGAAAAAAGTGCGCGCGATCTTTCGATACACTTCTCCATAGGCGCGGCGAAGCTCGGGCTGCTCGATCAGCGCGTCGATTTTTTGCGCCAACACCTTTTCGTCGCCCGCAGGAAACGAGAAGCGCTCATCGAGCGCCATCGTTGACGCAGCGCTCTCTGGGCTGTCCGCGCCACCAGCACCGGGCAGCCGACGCTCATCGCTTCGAGCACCGACATTCCTTCGAGCTCGACCTCACTCGCGTGCACGAACAAGTCGCAGGTCGCGAGCAGCTGGTCGAGCCGCGGCTGCGGCACAAAACCGATCTCGACCTCGTTCGGCAGCCGTTCCGCGAGCGCGCGCAGCCGTCCCCCTTCGGGCCCTGCCGCCGGCGCCCTGCCGCCGGCGAGCACCACTTTGACGTGCTGACGGTGTCGGCACAGGTGCAGCGCGCGCAACAACACGTCCTGGCGTTTCTCACGCGCGAGCCGCCCGACCATCAGGATGAGAAAAAAGCCGAAGTCGCGGGCATTGCAAAGGTCCGGCTGCCTCGTCGCTCGTGGGACAGTGCCGTTCGACACCTGCTCTACCGGCACCAGGAGCCCATGCTCCCGCAACTTCCGCTCGGCGAACGCCGTTGGACAGATCACCAGCTCGCCGCGATTGTAGAGCCGGTCGATCCAGAACCGGTACAGCCAATCGCTGAGGCGCTGCGAGCGAACGCCAGCGTTCATCAACACGTTCTCCGGTTGGACGTGAAACGCGGTGACGATGGGGAGGTGCTGCTTTCTCGCCTCTTCGAAGGCCACCATCGACAGCCAAAAGGGATACTGTAGATGAACGATGTCCGAGGCGGCGAACACCCGAGCGAGCTTGTCGCGTTGCGGGCGCGCGAAGACGAAGCCATTCTCGCGCATGCGCCGAATCGAGGTGCCGAAGCCCGGCAACGCGACTTGGCCCGGTGAGGGCGGATCTGCGCTGACCACCGTCACCTCGTGTTCTTGGCGCAAGCGGGTGACGAAACGTCGCCCTGAGACGAGGCCTCCTCCTAGGCCTTCTAAACAATCGGCAATAAATGCGATACGTAGGCGGTCAGGGGATTTTACGCTGACGCGCCGCGGCGGTTTGATGGACTCGGACATACTTCCTCCGCATCCCCTCAGCTGAATCTAACCACTTTACATCCCCGGTGAAGTCCGAAAGGAGAGGTCACCTTGGCAACGAGCGAACATCCCCCGGTCCTGCGACGCCTTTGCGCGACGGAGGTTTGCGATCCGGCGCGGCACGGTTACGTCGCTGGCGCGCGCTTCATCTTGTGGCGCGCGCCGAGCGGCATTGGTGGCCTCACCCTTTGGGGCGACCAGAGCGAAGCCCAGGCGCTGAAGATCGTGCGCATTTGCAGCGACACGTTGCGAGCGCCCGGCGTGCTCGACCGCAGCCACGCGTTCACGGCGCTGCTCGATCTGCGCCGGTTCGGGCAAATGGATCTGTCGGCGTTCTCGACGTTCGACGCCTGGCCGCACTGCTTGCATGTTCTTCACGGAAGTCGCCTCCTTTCTTTGAGGTTCTGAGACAGCCGTCCGGGTATCGCAAAAAAGTAGGGCATCGCGGTCGTCACCGACGGCAAGACCGCGAGCTTGCTACGGAACCCAAAGACCTCCAATTGATGCCGGCTCACCGGCAACCTCCTGTAGGTACTCACGAAGCCTTCTCGAGTGGAACTGAACCGGCCGTCCACTGTGCCCTTTGATTTGCTCAATCCGAGGACCTGCACTTGATGGGGACTGGCTGGGATCCAATTCGACGCTGAGGCCCTTGTGCTTGGGAGATTGCCGGCAAAGGTCTCGGATGCGAGCAGTGCCACCATGACCGGCAAAATCAGTCTGCTTTTCATAGTCGATACCTCCTTCAAGGTTTAACTTGACAAGACTTCCGCGCACGGAAGCGTTCGGTATTCTCGCTAGCCAGAAGCATCCGCTGCGGAATTGGCTTACGGCTTAGGCATCGGCAAGCCTTGTTCCAGCCTGGCCCCAAACGCGCCAGTATTGATTAACTCGCTGAAACGGAAGCAGATCTTTACTTGGGCCAGGGCAGGTTTTTGGTGGGGAAACGAGGCAGTGCCGAAGCCGCCGTGCCGACATATCGGCTTCTGCCGATATGTCGGCGTCAGGGGTGGCGAGAGATCCCGAGCTTCCTCATTCTGGACTGGAGCGTTGTCCGTTTCATGCCGAGACGGGCCGCGGCACCGGAAGGCCCTCCGATCACCCCATCGGTTTCCCGTAGCACCCGCAGGATATGCTCCCGATCAGCAGCTTCCAAAGTGGCCGCCCCATTGGGAGCCGCCGTGGCCTGTACTTTCAATTCCCCAACCGGCACACGGAGGTCGGACCCCTGAGACAGGATCACGGAACGCTCGATCAGATTTTCGAGCTCCCGGATGTTGCCCGGCCAGGGATAGTGGGCGAGGGCCGTCAGGGTCTCCGCCCCTATCGGCTCGATCCGCTTGCGCATGCGCTGCGCATACTGCTGCGCGAAGTAGCGAACGAGCAAGGGGATGTCTTCGGGGCGCTCCCGCAGGGGAGGGACGGTGATGGGAAAGACATGCAGACGGTAGTAGAGATCGCTGCGGAACTCTCGGTCGCCGACCATCTGGGCCAGATCCCGGTTGGTCGCCGCCACCAAGCGCACATTTACCCGGAGGGTTCGCGTGCTGCTCAAGCGCTCGAATTCCTGCTCCTGCAACACCCGCAGGAGCTTCGCTTGCATCTCGAGTGGGATGTCACCGACCTCATCCAGGAACAGCGTGCCCTGATGGGCCAGCTCGAAGCGGCCGACCTTTTGCGCGATGGCCCCGGTGAAGGCGCCTCTCTCATGGCCAAATAATTCACTTTCCAGGAGCCCGGCCAGGATCGCCGCGCAGTTCATCTTGACGAAGGTGCGCTCATGCCGCCTGCTCAGGTTGTGGATCGCCTGCGCGATTAACTCCTTGCCGGTCCCCGTCTCCCCCAGAATCAGCACGATGGAGTCGGTCGAGGCGACGGTTTCCACCTGTTTCAATACGCGTCTGAGCGCCGGGCTCTCGCCGATGATCTCCTCAAAATTGTACTCGGTGCGGATCTCGTCTTCGAGGTAGAGCTTCTCCTTCGCGAGCTTGTTCTTGAGCTCATCGATCTCGCGAAAGGCCAGGGCATTTTCCAAGGCAAGGGCGATCTGGCTGGCCACCTGACTCAGCAGTTCCGCATCTTCCTGCGTGAAGTTCCCATCACGAAGACTGGCCAGGTTCAAGGTGCCGAGGATGCGGCTCGGGGTGATGAGGGGAAGGCAACAGACGGAGCGGACCCCCTCGGCCTTCAGCTGCTGGACGAACTCGGAATGAAACCCTTCGAGATCTCCGGCATTCACTAAAGCCGGTTTGCGTGTCGTAAAGGCGAGGCCCCCAGGTGAATCGTCGATCGGCGCCTAGATGCCCTCGTGGATCAAGCCCTTCCCGTCCGGGAAATCCAAGGCGTGCAACCGCAATCGGTTGCTGTCGGCGTCGTAGAGAGCCAGGCTCGTGTATTCGTGTTGGATCACTTTGCGGAGGCTCGCGGTAATGGCGGCAAACAGCGGCTTCAAATCGAGGTTGGAGACCACCGCATTGTTCACCTCGAGCAGCAAGCGCAGGTGATCGCGCTCGCGGGAGAGTTCCTGCTGATAGCGCCGTACGCCCTGATAGTTCAGCGCGTTATCCACGGCGACCGCGACCTGCTTGGCCACCTGCCGCAGGAATTGTAGATCGACCTCATCGTAGGCGCCTTCCTGCAGGCTCGCGAATACGAGCGCGCCCAGCCGCCGCTGGGCCGTGGTGAGCGGGACCACGCACAACGACTTAACGCCCTGCTGGCGCAAGAGGGCGGTGACGCGAGGGAAGCGGGTCTCTTTGTCAAGGTTCGAGACCACCCAGGGTTGTTGCGTCTGCCAGGCCCATCCCCCGGGAGATTCGTGCACCGGCAGTTCCTGGCAACCTAAGGGATCGCTGCTCCGATCGCGCGCCTCCAAGATGTGCACGCGCATGATGTTCCGCTCCGCATCGTGCAAAGTCAGCCGCATCTGATCGAAGCGGACCACACGATGCAGGCTTCGGGTGAGCTCGTGAAAGAGCTCTCCCAGGTCGCGGTGGGCGGCGATAGACTCCGACACCTCCAGCAGGGTGCGGTACTGCTGGGCGAGAGCTTCACAAGCCTGTTAAGCGTCTTTACCCAAGCTGCTGACCAACATAAGCCATTGCGTTCTTGGCGTCCGATGATGCGATAGACTCCCTCCACAAATCCCGCTCATTTCCTGTCCAGGCTCAGCGGGCCAGGGCCGTGGACCACAATGTAGAGCTTCCGTCAATAGGTGTGTAAATAGCTCAGGCGGCTTCCCTCACAGACTCCTCTTTGATTCGTATTCCATCGGCATAGGGCGCTCCCTGGTAGACGTCTTTGAGGAGGTCTGCCGCATTGAGA
>JBOIEG010000937.1:0-1035 GCA_050740915.1 Gammaproteobacteria bacterium
TCCCCATGTCTCCAGCGGCGTGCGTTCAGCCGGCTGCAACTTGATCGCCACGCCGGTGGTCGGCATGAGCGAGACCATAGCAATCACTGGAAAGTCTGTAAAGTTATTTAAGGGACACTACACTAGCGTGGTGTGGACCGAGACCCAATCACAGCCCGGCCCATTCCCATGATCAATCTCTACTTCGACCGTGGACATTACGTCTAATAAACCCATCTGATAAGAGCCGGGGCTCGGTGGGAGCACTCGCAATGCCGGCACAATTCCGCTTCCCGACCATGTTATTGTTGTGTCGTCGAGTGTTGCGGTGCCAGAACACACGTAGGACGCTGTCGAGTCAACTGTGAGCAGACGATGCACGAAGAAAGGTCCAATCGGTGGAAAATGGATTTGGTTGCGAACTTTTCGAAAATCCGCGCGGAAATGAACGTTATACTTAATCGCCACCCTGAGCGTGCCTTCACCTTCAACAAAATAGCGGAATTTGCCCTTCCACTCAGTGATCCGTGCCTTGTTGCTTTCGAACCGTAACGACCACATCCCCCGCCGATTCGAGCCCGGGCAATTGGCAGAAGATGACATGAGGTTGCCAATCCCTGACCGGACAGTCTAAGCCTCCTACCGTGACTTTGCTGTCCGGGTCCGGCCTTGGGTCTGTGCCAAAATCACCACTAATCGTCAAGGTTCCGCCGATGAGCCCTGGGCCTGGGAGATCAACCTCCACTGGAGACACGAGCCCTATGCTAGGCGCCAAGAGCCCAAACTCGCCTGGAAGATTGGGATTTGCCGTGAAAGTGAGCAGCGAGGTTACCGCGATATGTTTTGGTAAGTCATTCTGCACCGATACATAGTCAAACGGGCGTTGTTTGAAATCCATTTCGGGGAAAAACGTAAGATTAGGATCAGTGCATACGTAGGATCTTTAAACTTATTGAATTATAAGGGGAACTAACGAGGTTTCACTCGATCCCATAGAGCAATCAAGCACGATTGACTCTAGTCATAAGGGGGACCGAGTGAAACAACGACAAGCTA
>JBOIEG010000938.1:0-1431 GCA_050740915.1 Gammaproteobacteria bacterium
GAGCCGCACGGTGCCAACGTGTTGCTGAATATGCTCTGCCGCACGGCTTAGATCTCCGACATACCGATTGACGGTGCGATCCGAACGTAAGCGTGCACCGGAGGCTTTTGAGCAACCCCGATGAGCGCGCGCCAGGATCCAGGTGCGCGCCTGATCGCGCATCGGGCACGAGGCATTCCCGCGTTGCCGTCCGCGCCCGCCACGCTTACTCAAGGGCCAGCCCTTTGAGGTAGCGGTGCACGGTGGAGGCGTGCACCTTGGTACGCTTGCGGACCCTGAGCCATACGGCAATATCGCGTACACTCGCCCCCTGTTTCCGAAGCGCCGTGATCTCTTGGCGATAGCGATCGAGCTTCTGGCGCCCAGGGGCTTGCCGACGCTGGCGCGCGACGGCCCGCACCCAGCGCACATGCTCGAGCTCCTGGCTTGCTTGGGATCCCGACAGGCCTTCGACCATTTCAGTCGATCGTCGCTCGCGTACGCTGCGGCGGGTCGGGTGATCGGTTGGTTCTACAGTGCGCAACGCGCGCGGGCGGGTAGTCCTCGGCAACGTGTTGGAGATCAATCCAGCTGACCTATCCTCGTACCCCAGGTGTTAACACTAACGCCCGGTTGTCGCGGGAAACTGCTGCAACTCCTGTTGCAGCTCCCCGCTGCACGAGCCCTGCTGCGCCCAGCACCGCGCTTGCGAGCCGTGGTGCCGCTTCTGCGCCAGCGGGTAGGGCGTTGCCCTGACGGGCACGGATAGCCCGTCAGGGCGGCGGTCACTCGCTGGCGCACGCGGTGTCACGGGTCGATGCCTGCAGCAAGGCCCCACGGGGAAATGACTGCGCCACGCATGACCGATGCGCCAACCGGCGAGGCGAACTGCGCCAGGTACCGCCCCGCCGGACGAGGATCTTCGGGGCTGAGGTTTCTCGCAGAGGAAAAGCGGCATCAGTGGGCGGGCTGGTGCTTGGCTAGGGACTGTGGCTCAGCGGGTGCGCCGTTCTCGGCCTAGCCCTTGGCGCGGAAGGTGACCGCCTCGACGCGGGATAGATCGAGGTCGATGCTATCGGCCTGGACCTCAATGCGGCTCACCTCCGCACCGTCTCTATCTTCCCAGGTGTCCTGCACCAGCGTTCCCTGCACCCGGACCCGGACGCCTTTGCGTAGGTGCGTTGCGATCGCCTCGGCCTTCGGGCCCCAGAGATTGACCGGTAGCCAGAACCCCCCTTTGTCGGTGAAACCACCCGCACCGTTGGGAACCGGGCGATCGAAGTAGATGCGAAGCTCCGCGACGGGCCGTGACTCGCGTTCGAGCACCACGTGCTTGAGCTCCGGATCGGCACCGAGGTTGCCGCGGCCTATAAACTGATTTGACATCACTGCCTCCTGTTCATGGATTGCAGCAGACGCGAAAGTCTGCAACAGGTGCGTTTAACACTAGGG
>JBOIEG010000939.1:0-1095 GCA_050740915.1 Gammaproteobacteria bacterium
CCGACATATCGGCAGAAGCCGATATGTCGGCACGGCGGCTTCGGCACCACCCGTATGTCTAAGCAAAAACCCACCCAGATCAAAGCCTAAAACTTGTGCCATTTCCTTGCGTTGCTGACTTCTGCACGGTCGGACCCTGGCTGGAACAAGGATTGCCCATAGAGGAAGCATAGGCCCTCTGAGCGTACTCAATATTTTCCCGGCTACCGAGAAGGCCAAGTTACCCTGTTGACAAAGGGCTATCGGTTTAGATCTGAAGGAGGTATCGGTTATGAAAAGCAAGATCATCGTAGCGATCATCGCTGCCTTACTTTTCCGCAATACGCTCGCTGTAGCCTCGCTCCCGAGCGCCACGTTCTCAGAGCTGAGTTGGCTTCAAGCGAGCCACGTGCAACTGCAAGTGTTAGGACTGGGCAATCTAAAGGGGGCGGATCCTAGCGCGCAACGACGCGCAAGGCAAGTATAGGAGGTTTCGACCATGCTCAAGACTCCCGCATATGCCGCGGCGTCGGCGACGACGACGCTCGGGCCTTTCTCCATCAAGCGCCGCGAGGCAGGTCCGCGCGATGTGCTGATCGACATTCTCTATTGCGGCGTCTGTCACTCCGACATCCATCAGGCCCGCGACGAGTGGGGCGGCTCGATTTTCCCGATGGTGCCGGGCCACGAGATCGTCGGTACCGTGGTGAAGGTAGGCGAGGCGGTCGAGAGATGGAAGCTCGGCGATACGGTCGGAGTCGGCTGTTTCGTCGATTCCTGCCGGGAATGTGAAGCCTGCAACACCGGTGAGGAGCAGTATTGCGCGCAAGGCATGACCCTGACCTACAACGGCTATGAGCGCGATGCTAAGACGCCCACCTACGGCGGCTACTCGACACGCATCACCGTGGACGAGGCCTATGTATTGCGCATTCCCCAGGGAATTCCGCTCGAGCGCGCGGCGCCGTTGTTATGCGCGGGTATCACCACCTCATACGTAGGATCTTTAAACTTATTGAATTATAAGGGGAACTAACGAGGTTTCACTCGATCCCATAGAGCAATCAAGCACGATTGACTCTAGTCATAAGGGGGACCGAGTGAAACAACGACAAG
>JBOIEG010000940.1:0-1118 GCA_050740915.1 Gammaproteobacteria bacterium
TTGTCCATATATCCACAGCCAGAGCCTGTAGGACTTGCGTCAGAATCGTTGTTTTCCTCAGACGCCCTTAACTCCATGGGGTCTATCAAGTAGAAAACTACCCACAAATTTTGCTGAGGAGCCAATACCTTAGACAAGGAGTACTACCAGTCGGCTAACAACACGGATGGATTACCACGGTCGGAGATCCTTGCTGCTGAGCCATTAACGTTTTTAGGTTCGATTCGGTTGGAGTACTAAGCGGCGGCAGTGGCGACGAAGGATTGGCTGGCCCTCCGTGTTGCAATATCAGCGGCTGCCGCTCATCGCCAATAATGCCCGTTTTCTCATCCTGCCCAACGTGCGTGTCCCCAACCTCGGCTTCGAGCGCGATCCGTCAACGTCGCGGGGCGTTTGGACGCTGTTTTGTCGGAACCTGATGACAGCGGCTTCTACCATGCTACGATGCTCAGGCCACCTCTTGCCGAGGGGTTATTTCATGCTTCAGCCGTTCCGCCAACGCATCCGAGGTCGTATCTAGGTCGTAGCGGCTCTGCAAGTTCAGCCAGTATTGCGGGCTTTGCCGAAAGTACAACGACAACCGCAAAGCCATCTCCGCCGTGACCGGACGCCGTCGATTGACTATATGGCTGATGCGCATGGGAGGCACCCTCAGCGCCTTGGCCAAGCGCTGTTGGCTGATGCCCAATTCATCCAGCAATTCCTTCAGGTACATGCCGGGATGCACCGGCGCAATGCAATTCTTGCTCATAACTACCTCAATGATAATCAACGACCTCAACGTCCCAAGCGCCGCCGTCACGCCAGGCAAAACAAATCCGCCATTGTGTGTTGATGCGGATGCTCCATTGTCCCGCGCGATCGCCTTTCAACCTTTCCAGTCGGTTGGAGGGTGGCAAACGCAAGTCATCCAATCGGACCGCCGCATCCAGGGCGTTAAGTTTCTGGGCTCCTCAGCAAAATTTGTGGGTAGTTTTCTACTTGATAGACACCATGGAGTTAAGGGCGTCTGAGGAAAACAACGATTCTGACACAAGTCCTACAGGCTCTGGCTGTGGATATATGGACAACTTCCCTGTTGCCCACATACCCACAGCCCAACAGATTTTTTGATACCC
>JBOIEG010000941.1:0-6178 GCA_050740915.1 Gammaproteobacteria bacterium
TCCCCATGTCTCCAGCGGCGTGCGTTCAGCCGGCTGCAACTTGATCGCCACGCTGGTGGTCGGCATGAGCGAGACCATAGCAATCACTGGAAAGTCTGTAAAGTTATTTAAGGGACACTACACTAGCACGTTCGCCCTAATCTTGCCAGATCATCGTGTCGGCGAGGTGACCGTAGCTCCCCGCCCCGCCTTATGCCGGGGTTGTTTGCTCCTGGCCATCTATCGCGAGCGCCACGACGTACTATGGCAGGTTGCCGTCATGAGCTGGGATGGGGCTATGTTACCGTTCGACGGGAATGAATTGAAATGTTTCAAAAGGGCCCGTCGTGGGCCTTGCGGTAGCGGCGCTGGTCGCGATCCTCATCCCGGACTTCACTTTAGTAGCCACCCGCTTCTCAAAAGCCGAACCAAGACTTTCGTTCTGACTTTGAGGGGCCCGAGATCCCAGGAATACTGGACAAATCTCCGCTTCCCGCTCCCACCACAAGTTGTCCCTTCATGCCCTTTTCCATGTGCTGGGCGAGATGGCAATGCACCAGATAGGTCTTATCCTCGGCCGGCGCGATGAAGCTTCCTGTCCTCTCGTGTGGGCCGCTCACCTCGATAAGAAACATGCCTGCGGGATATACGGACTCCGGCAGACCATGGACCATCCACTGGTGACGGATATCATCTTCATTGATGAATCTCACGCTGATTCGAGCACAGGGCTCAACCCTCCATTCGTGGTTGTCAAAGCCGAAGGCTGTGCCGCTGTAATCCTCGGCGTACTTGCGGCCTGCCCTGACCGTGATCTGAACGTCCTCGCGCACGCTAGAGCAAGCGGGCGGAAGCTTATCCTTGTTCTCGTTAAGCACCATCCCCCCGGATTTATCCATCTTGGTCGCGCATCCGGCTTCGACGCATCGCTTCTCCGGTGTCTTTGCGTTTTCCGCTGAAACTCCCGTCGGCGGCGGCTCGGCGGCCTCAACGCGCAGAGATCCCCCGCTCGTTCCAATGTACGATGTGTCTTGTGGGAAGGCCAAAAACGCTGTTGCTATCGCCGTAGCGAGGAGGATAAGCTTAAGTTTTTCTTGCATCGTACGAGGGAGGAAATGCTTTATGCGGCCCGCTCGCTGCGCCTACACCTTAAAGTTCGTTTTGAGTTTCTTCGAGACGGATTCGTTTCTCAGCCGGACATATTGGGGAAGGCCGTTCTCGTAAGGTGGATAATCCTCGCCCAGAATCAGTGGTGCCAGGTATCGACGGCACGCCTCGGTGATCCCGAACCCGTCCTCGGTGAGGTACGAGCGCGGCATTTTCTTCTCGACGTTGGCGACGTCCTCGAGCCTCGCCTCTCCGATCTCCCATTGGTAGGGCTGGTCCGATTTGCGAACGATCGTCGGCATCACCGCGTTCTTACCCGTTAGCGCCATGTTCACCGCGGCGTAGCCCACGGCGTACGCCTGCGCAACATCCATCGCCGAAGCGATATGCCGCGCCGCGCGCTGCAAGTAATCGGAGACCGCCCAGTGGTATTTATACCCCAGCGCCTGTTTTATTAGTACGGCGATTTGGGGCGCGACACCTCCTAGCTGCGCATGACCAAAGGCATCGCGCGTGCCGGCCTCGGATAGAAACTTGCCCTCGGCATTCTTAAGCCCTTCCGAGACCACAACGACGCAATACTCGTATTGTTCGACGCATCCCCTCACGCGCGCCAAAAAGCGTTCCTGGTCAAATGCCATCTCAGGAAACAGGATGATGTGGGGCGGATCGCCCGGCCGCGTAGCCGCTAATCCCGCGGCTGCCGCGATCCAGCCCGCATGCCGCCCCATCACCTCCAGGATAAACACCCGGGTGGAAGTCTTGGCCATGGAAGCGACATCGAATCCCGCCTCACGCACAGAGACCGCCACATACTTAGCCACCGAGCCGAAACCGGGGCAATTGTCGGTGATGGCCAGATCATTATCGACCGTCTTCGGGATCCCGATACAGACCAACGGATAGCCTAGAGCCTTGCTGAGTTGCGCGACTTTGAGAGTGGTATCCTGAGAATCGCCACCGCCGTTGTAGAAGAAGTATCCGATGTCATGAGCTTTGAAGACCTCGATCAGCCGCTCATACTGGGCTCGGTTTTCATCCAGCCCCTTGAGCTTATAGCGACAGGATCCAAAGGCCCCGGCCGGCGTGTGCTTGAGGGCCGCGATGGCCTCATCGGACTCTTGAGAGGTGTCGATCAAATCCTCCGTCAGCGCACCGATGATCCCATTTCGCCCGGCGTAAACGGCTCGTATAACATCACCGCGTTGCCGAGCGGCCTGAATCACCCCGCAGGCGGTGGCGTTGATCACCGCCGTCACCCCGCCCGATTGGGCGTAAAACGCGTTCCGCTGTGCCATTTTTCACTTCCTCCCCAGGATACCTATACGACGACTGCGACATCGGATTTGAAAACGAGTATATAGGGTACGTCAAAAAATTCCATCCGTGGAATTTCCCGAATCGCAAAGCAAAAAATGCGATTTTTGCTTCGCTCCATTTTTCAAAAAGTTACCTGTTTGAAAAATGCGCGGCATTTCCCTATACCGCCAGGGACTTCGAATTAATCGAAGTGCCCTATAATCAATCTCGTCAAAGGGCTATCGGAACTCTGGTGTGCAATGGCTTGTCTAGCAAAGTACTCGGCACGTTCGCATTCATCTTGATCAAAGCACTCGCCACCATCTGCTTGCTTTTGTCTGGCGCTTTTCCTGCCACCGCTTTTGATCTCCCTGAGATCGGCGACTCCTCCGGGGCAGTGCTTTCGCCCGCGCAAGAACGGCGCTTGGGGGCGGCGTTTTTCCGTGAAATAAGACGCCAAGCGACTCTGGTCGATGATCCGGAGGTGGAGCAATACCTGCAAACCCTGGGCGACTCGTTGGTCGCCCAAAGCGATGATCCGAGAAAAACTTATAACTTTTTTGTCGTCCAAGACCCCCTGATCAACGCCTTCGCCGCGCCCGGGGGATACATCGGCGTGCATACGGGGTTGATCCTGAACAGCCAGAACGAGAGCGAGTTAGCGGGCGTGCTGGCCCACGAGGTTGCCCACGTCACCCAGCGGCATATGGCCCGTACCTTCGAGCGCGCGGGACAGCTGAGCATTCCCGTGGCCGCGGCCATGTTGGGCGCGCTGTTGCTCGGCACCCAGAGCCCGCAGGCCGGCCAAGCGGCGTTGGCGGCGGTACTCGCCGGTAGCACGCAGTATCAAATCGATTTCACCCGCGCCAACGAACAGGAAGCCGATCGGGTGGGGATCCAGTTCCTGGCGCGGGCGGGCTTTGACCCGGCCGGTATGCCTAGCTTCTTCGAGCGGCTACAGCTCGCCAACCGGCTCACCGATCCCAAACATATCCCCGAATTCTTGCGCACCCATCCGGTCACCGTCTCCCGCATCGCCGATTCCAGAAATCGGATCGCTCAGTACCCGCCGATCACCCACACGGACAGCCTCTCTTATCACCTGATGCGGGCGAATCTCGCCGTCGCGACGGCGCAAGAACCCGCTGAGGCGCTACGATATTACGAGGAGTCGCTGCGCTCCGGGGAGTTCTATCGGGAAGATGTGGCGCGCTATGGTTACGCCCTGGCGCTCACTGCCATCGGCGAATACGGTAAGGCCCGGGTGCAAATAGAGGCCTTGGCGCGCTCACCTGAGCAAGACCTCGCCTATGCTCTGGCTGCCGCGCGGCTTGCCATCGCCGACGGCCGGGCAGCGGAAGGACTATCGCTCTACGACAAAGCTCTTTCGCTTTATCCAGACAGCAAACCGGTCATTTTCGCCTATGTTGAGGCATTGCTCAACGCGAAAAAGACCCGCAAAGCACGAGAGCTGCTCCAGCTCTATGCCCAGCGGCACGATCCGACGGTGACTTACTATGCCTTGCTTGCGCGCGCCGAGGGACAGGTCGGATCCAACGTGGAATCACATCTCGCACAGGCAGAATTCTATTATTTGAACGGCGAGACGGAGTTAGCCAAAAACCAGCTCCAAATCGCGAGCCGCGAGGATTCTGCCACGCGTTATCAACTCGAGCGCATCGCGGCGCGCCTGGAAATCCTGGTCAAAGAACTGGAAGAAGAAAAACAAAGGCGCTCTTAAGCCTTCATTGGGTCCATGTGAAACGACTTCCATGCCGTCGCTTTGTGTAGAAGCTTTGCCTTGGTTGAGATGCTGGCCGCCGCTTTAAAAGCGCCCGTTCTGTGGATGCGCTAAACCCTGGCGGCATGGCCAGAAGACGCCTTTCACGCACCCACTGTATCCGCCGCGATGCCCTTCCAGCGCGGCCGGGACAGGATTACCTTGCGTTGGTCCGACAACCGAGGCAATAGCGATTCACTGACCGTAAGCGCTTAACACCGAGGCCAAGGCCATCCACACGGCACCTGATCTAGCATCGCTTGCCGCTCGTTTCCGCATGCGCGGGTCGTTTGTGAACGGGCACCCGCATGGTAACGGTCGCATCAACAACACGTACGTGGTGATGAGGCAAGCCGGCCAGGAAGAATTCCGTTACCTACTGCAGCGCATCAACCCTCTGGTGTTCAAACAACCAGAGCTGGTGATGCAAAACATCGCTTGTATTACTCGCCACCTGCGCAGGGTATTGGAAAAACGCGGGTTCCCCGAGGCAGAACGTCGCTGTTTGCAGTTGATCGCGACCAGCGACGGCCAACCATTTTACCGCGATCCGAGGGGTGATTGTTGGCGCAGCTACCGATTCATAGAGAAAGCACGCACCTGGGATACTCTCGAAACCGAAGAGCAGGCGTATGCCGCGGCTAAGTGTTTCGGTGAGTTTCAATCCGCTCTCCTTGACCTTCCAGCCGAGCGACTAAAAGAGATCATCCCCGACTTCCATCACACCCCAAAGCATTATCAGCGCTTCCAGCAAGAGCTTGCTAGGGACCCCTGTGGCCGGGCGGCCGGTGCCCATGCCGAGATCGAATTCGCAAAGCGAAATCGTGCTCTGGCCAATATTCTGCAAGCCCTGAGGGACGGCGGCAAGGTGCCGGTACGGATCACGCACAACGACACCAAGCTCAATAACGTGCTGTTCGATACCGAGACTTCTCGGGCTCTTTGCGTGGTCGATCTGGACACCGTCATGCCGGGGCTCAGCCTGTACGATTTCGGGGATCTGGTCCGATCCGGTACTAATCGGGCGGGTGAAGAAGCCCTGGACCCCTCCAACGTGAGTATGCACATGCCGTTCTTCGAGGCCTTGGCGGAAGGCTATCTCGCCGCGACCCAAGGCATGATGAATCAAATCGAGGCGGAGCACTTAGCCATTGCCGGCCCGTGCATCGCCTATGAGCTCGGCCTACGTTTTCTGACCGACTATCTGGTGGGGGATGTGTATTTCAAAACCCAGCAAGAGACCCAAAACCTCGCGCGTTCGCGCGTGCAATTCAAACTTGTCGAATCCATGCTATTGCAGCAAGAAGCGATGAAGCGCACGGTGGTCAAGATTTGGCAAAAAACACGGTCTTGAATAAATCGGTGGGAATCGAGGGCGGGCGCTCCAACCGACGCCCGAACCCCATCATGATCTCTTATCTAATCGCTAACCGGTTCATCCGTACTTCCACAGGCGCTTTCGCTTCAACGCAGCGAACATCATTCCTTTAGCCTCTTTGGGGACGGTTGTCTGGCGCATCGAAGGACCCATGAGCTCGATGCGAACCCGGTATCAACTATGCCTGGCAGGTGCTGACGCTTACCGGCGAAGAGTGGGTGCCGAGCGAAACTGCGCGCCTACCGTGGCCGGCCTGCCCAGTGGACCGACGTGCACCGCAATACATGGACTGTAATATTACCAATGCCCGTTGGCGGAGAGGTAAGAGAGGTGGGTCATGAAAGCGAAGATCAACTCATTTTGTTCCCGAAAGGATCGGGAAAGCGGATCTACAAGGACTCGCAGGACGAAGAGGCTTTCATACGGCCCATCGTTGGGCAGTTGTGTCCTTCCGGTAAGCCTGCATGAATTCCGCTGAGGTTCTTGATATCGTCAGTTGCCGCTTTAGAAGTGCAGGAAGGACAGCTGATGGTAGCCGCAAAGATACGGGCGGGTACACCCGCACATGCCGATCCCCTCGAGCAGGTTCATCGGCGCTTCGAGGGCTGGCGCAGGACTCGCGAGCGTCTCTCGCC
>JBOIEG010000942.1:0-1726 GCA_050740915.1 Gammaproteobacteria bacterium
CTCTCTTGGTAGAGCCTCTGGAGCTTGACCCCGTAGGCCGCTACTTGTTGGTCCAGCTCCAGGACCTGCCGGTACCGATCGGCAAACAACTCCCGCACCAAGAAACTCAATCCGTTCTCGCCGTCCCTTCGGCAAGCTCAGGACAGGCTTCCAGGATCTCCGGTAGGCGTTTACGCACCTGGGCCAAGCCCTGACCGATGACGATCCCGTACTCGGCTAATAAACCTCGTAGCCGGTTCGCCTCGGCCGTGCGCGCCTTCACTAACCCGCTGCGCACCCGGTGTAGCGCCAGAATATCTTGGCTCTCGACACTCTTCACCGGCACAAAACGCATGTTCGGACGCCCCACCGCCTCACAGATCGCCTCCGCATCGTTGGCGTCGTTCCCTTCGGCAGGCTCAGGACAGGCTTGTTGCCCTTCACGTAGGGCTTAACGAACTGCGGGCTCATGAGCCGCACCTCATGCCCGAGCTTCCCGAGCTCTCGCGCCCAGTAATGCGCCCCGGCACAGGCTTCTAGCCCAATCAGGCAGGGATCAAGATTAGCGACGAACGCCAAGACCTGCGCTCGCCTGAGCGATTTGCGCAGAATCACCTTCCCCTTCCCGTCCACACCGTGTACCTGAAAGACGTACTTTGCAATGTCTAAACCGATTGTTGTACTGTTCATCCCCGACTCCTCCTCTTCGTTTAAGCGGTCGTTTCATCCTCCACTTTGGCACATCACGATGCCGTTTAGGAGGGGAGGAGTCCATACCATTAGGCTACGCGCTGGGCCGCATGTTTAATGTAATACAATTGTGTTGCATATAAGGAAAAGTACAGGGTTATTGCAATGCAGTTGCGTATATCTGATTTTTGCCACCGTCTATGGAACAGTAGTAAAGTCAAAATTAAAGGTGCCGGAATGCAGGATGCACTTGTAGCCTTCACGCGTATTGATATCAAGCAATCTAAACTCAGCCGAATACGTGCCGCTTGGGGCGTCCCCCTCGGTCCAAAAAACGGGCGTGAAGCAAAGCGTGTGGCCACGGCCTAAGATGACGAAGTCACCTGGATGCTCAAGCACATGTAGTTCGGATTCGGTGCCGATATGAAGCGTTTCGGTTTTAGACACAAGTTGCATCGCGACTACCGCGCGCCCGAAGCGCCCGAAGGAGGTCGTCCATCTTCCGTTGCTGCTCGTATATAAGATGTTGGCCTCACTACCTGGGGGGCGCGGCGGAGCGACTGAACAGAGCGTGTTTCGAGCTGGCTGTACTCGGCCTCGCTTGGATTGCTGACCAGCTTGTCGCCGTACAGCGATCCGACCCCCAGTGTAAGCGGTAACGGGGGAAGGCCAGTGAAGGTTTCCGGGATGCGGTTATTTGTGTTTGTCGGTACGACCTTGGGATCGTCCACCGGTCCCGTATAATCGAAGCGGCCGATGCCGTGGAAATGATCGCCGTGGTTGAA
The DNA here is from genome assembly GCA_050740915.1 of Gammaproteobacteria bacterium. GTDB lineage: Bacteria > Pseudomonadota > Gammaproteobacteria > JBOHHR01 > JBOHHR01 > JBOHHR01. The sequence goes on from JBOIEG010000942.1 coordinate 1,455, forward strand.
CAGGAACGTGAGCCGGTGTTGATTGGGGTTAGGCAATCCCGTGTAGTCGCCGAAGGTAACAGCTGGCGCGCTATCGACACCGATGTAGTACTCGGCCAGGCCAATAGAAGTCGCCCCGGCAGGTACCGCAAAGATACAGGCCAGCACTAGTGTAGTGTCCCTTAAATAACTTTACAGACTTTCCAGTGATTGCTATGGTCTCGCTCATGCCGAACACCAGCGTGGCGATCAAGTTGCAGCCGGCTGAACGCACGCAGCTGGAGACATGGGGA
>JBOIEG010000943.1:0-1962 GCA_050740915.1 Gammaproteobacteria bacterium
TACCGAGCTACCCAAGGCCAGCACCGTTGCCCAAATCGAAACGCTGCTCCCTCATAACCTCAAACCGAACGAGCTTAATCCATTAACCCGCTGATCAACAGGGTGGGGTTCAGTAACCGCTTACGGTGCACTCACCCGAAGAGGTCAACTTTTATGGCGATGGCAAGACTGTCGCAGCGCTCGTAACGCAATTTCCCGGCGGCTGGTATGGCGGGGCGTTACCGGAGCGGGGGTTCTGGGGGTGGATGGGAACTGGTCATGAGGTCGAGTCGTTTCTCATTCAATATTTATCTTCCGACGAGCCTGTGGCCACGGGAAGAGTAAAACGGGGTGTTCAAATGCGCTGATATAGCCTTGGCTTGGTGTGGCAAGGGAGGCGCGGGGTAAGGAATTTTTGTGATACCCAGCACAAGAATAGCTGCTGTGATTTAACCATTCAGTCTTTGCGGGAAGGTCCAAAAGGGGGAGGGGCGATTCCATGTCTAGGCTCGTGACGCTTCAGGCCACATACCGGGTGGTGACGCCGCTATTTTTGGGCGGGGGCGGATCAAAAGCAGCTTCTCGGACTCACCCTCGGCAAAGGGGATTGTCATGACTAGACCAATAAAAGTGACTTGTCCCGATGTCCCTAAAGACATCGCTTCGCATCATCCCGGCACGATCCCCAAGAAATACGCCATCGAAGTGATTACCCCACTCTTCGGCGGCGGCGTGGAAGCAGGAAAGAACGACCCCATTACGCTTATCCGACCTTCGTCGATACGCGGGCATCTGCGATTTTGGTGGCGGGCGACGCGGGGCGCGAGATTCGAGACCGTGGAGGCTCTGCGCCAGCGCGAGGGAGAGATTTGGGGGACGGCAAAGAGTGCGAGTCCAGTAACCATAAACGTTGAACCGGTCAGAAGGCGTGAGGAACGAAAACCAAATAACCATTATGGATTTGGCGAGTACGGACCCGAGGCATACGTGCTCTTCGCAGCCAAACAAGATGGGAACGTGCTATGTAAAGAGGGGTTTTCGTTTTCACTGGAACTACGGTGGTTGAACCACGCTCGTCTTCAAGAGTTGTGCCGTAAGGAAAACGGAGAGCGGCTTAAGGCCCAACAATCCCCGTTACCAGACATTGAAGACATTGGTCCTGACATCGAAGCTGCTGTCTGGGCTTGGGTTAATTTCGGAGGGATTGGTGCCAGAACGCGGCGGGGATGTGGAGCGTTGTATTGCACAAAAGTTGAACCTTGCTTGTCCGATCTGCATCCTCCTTCTCTTGAAGGTTTTGCCGCGTGGCTTCGAGCCAAAACAAACACCTATAAGTTTCCATTGCTTGCAAGCCACGACCATCGCCTGTGGCCTACTTTCCCGCATACGATCTGCTTCAGAGACGGAAATAGTGCTCTGGCATGCTGGAAAGATGCTGTGCGAGTGCTGAAGGACTTCCGCCAAGGAACAAACGTCGGGCGAGATCCGGGGACTGGTCCCCGACCTGGACAATCGCGCTGGCCCGAGGCAGAGTCGGTTCGGCGACTCGTAGCGTCTCAGAGAAGTATTACGGCTAGACCTGCCAGCTGGCATACAGATCCTCGGATACCTTCGGGTCAATTTTTCCCCCGTACTGAGTTTGGGATACCCATCATTTTTGAGATCAGGTGTGAAGGTGTCCCCTATTCGAAACCAACTGATACAAAGCCGCCAAATCTGAAAACTACCTTGCAGCCAGGACCAGAGGGAACGCGCATGGCGAGTCCTGTGATCTTGCGTCCCATTCGCTTTTCCGATGGTAAAACAGCAGCGATGATCGCTGTGTTAAACATAGAGCTACTAGTGTAGTGTCCTTTAAATAACTTTACAGTTAAGCCGCCTTCTTTTTCCCTCGGGGCAGGGTGGATCCGGGCTTGATCTGCTCCATCTTGACCCGCGCCCGCTCGATCTTCTTGATGATGTCCTCGACGGTGGCCGTCCAGA
>JBOIEG010000944.1:0-6622 GCA_050740915.1 Gammaproteobacteria bacterium
CAAGAAGATCGAGCGGGCGCGGGTCAAGATGGAGCAGATCAAGCCCGGATCCACCCTGCCTCGAGGGAAAAAGAAGGCGGCTTAACTGTAAAGTTATTTAAGGGACACTACACTAGGGCACTAGCCACGGCATGGAAAAACACGACTTACTGGCGGAGATCGGCACCGAAGAATTGCCGCCCGGAGCCCTGCTGCACTTATCGGAGTCTTTCGCGGCAGGGATCCAAGCGGGCCTCGAAAGCGCCCAGCTCGCCTTCGATGCTATCGAGGCCTTCGCGACTCCCAGACGCCTCGCGGTGCAGATCACGGGACTGGCCGCCGCTCAACCACACACGGAATCCTTCAGGCGAGGACCCGCCCGGAGCGCAGCCTTTGACAAGCAGGGTAATCCCACGCACGCCGCCCTCGGTTTCGCCCGCTCCTGCGGGGTGGCTGTGGAGGAGTTGCAAACCGTTGAAAGCAACAAAGGCCGCTGGCTCGGGTACCCGGTCAAACAGCAGGGCCTGCGGACCACGGGCCTCATCCCCGAGATCATCGCCCGCGCCTTGGCCGGCTTGCCCGTTCCTAAGCGCATGCGCTGGGGCGCTTCGGACATCGAATTCGTCCGCCCTGTGCATTGGGTGGTCTTACTCTACGGTAGCGAAATCGTCGCCGCCGAGATCCTGGGGTTGGCAACCGGCCGCCACACACACGGCCATCGTTTTCTGTGCCCTCGGCCCTTGACATTGGCTAATCCCGGCAGCTACGTGGTCACCTTGGAACAGGAGGGTAGAGTCCTTCCTTCGTTCGCCAAGCGGCGGGAGAGGATCCGAGCGCAGATCGAAAGCCTAGGCGCTCAGTGCGGCGGCCGAACGGTCATCGATCCGGAACTGCTGGACGAAGTCACCGCTTTGGTGGAATGGCCGGTAGCGTTCACCGGTAGCTTTGACCCGGCGTTTCTCGAGCTGCCGCCAGAAGTACTGATAGCGACGCTGAAGCATCATCAAAAATACTTCCATGTGATCGACACCGAAGGCCGTTTGGCGCCCCGCTTTATCGGGGTGAGCCATATCGAAAGCGCAAGGCCAGAATTGGTTCGCCGGGGCAACGAGCGGGTGGTCAATCCGCGTCTCGCGGATGCCGCCTTTTTCTGGGAACAAGACCGTCGACGTCCGCTCGCGAGCCACATCGAAGGCCTCAAGGGGATCGTGTTTCAAGAAAAGCTGGGGACGCTGCACGACAAATGCCGGCGTGTTGCGGCGCTCTCAGAATACATCGTCGAGGGCCTCGGCTCGAATCCCGAGCTGGCTCGACGCGCCGCCTGGCTCAGCAAGTGTGACCTACTGAGCGATATGGTAGGCGAGTTCCCCGAATTGCAGGGCACTATGGGACGATATTACGCCGAGCACAGCGGCGAGCCAGCGCAAGTGTGCCACGCGCTTGGAGAGCACTATTTGCCGCGCCTGGCTGGTGGCGAGTTGCCGAGCACGCCGACCGGTCTTGCCCTGGCGGTGGCGGATAAGCTGGACACCTTAGTCGGCATTTTCGCCATCGGTCTCTCCCCCCGTAGCGACAGCGATCCCTATGCCTTGCGCCGCTTCGCCTTGGGGGTGCTGCGTATGCTCATCGAGCGCCAAATCGACCTGGACCTGGAACAAGCGCTGGCGAGAGCGGCTGCGGGGTTCACTCCCCACCTACAGGCAGATAAGAGGGTCCCCGAGGTCTTTGATTTCATGCTCGAGCGGCTGCGGAGATACTACCTCGACGAGGGTGTGAGGGCGGATATCTTTGACTCGGTGCTTTGCAGACGTCCCCCGAATCCCTACGATTTTGACCGGCGGATCAAAGCCGTCACGGCGTTTGCTGCGCTGCCCGCAGCCGAAAGCCTCGCGAGCGCCAACAAACGGGTGGCGAATATCCTGAAAAAGTCTCCCGATCTGCCCTTCGCGAGCATCGATACCGATCTGCTGGTGGAGGCTGCAGAGAAAGGGCTCGCGAGCTGTCTTGAAACGGTGACCAAGACGGCGCTTCCTAAATTCGAGAGGGGCGATTACACTTCCGGGCTAGTCGAGTTGGCCAGGCTTAAAGAAAGCGTCGATCAATTTTTCGATCAGGTGATGGTCCTGTGCGATGACGCGAAGCTGCGAGCAAACCGCTTGGCGCTGTTGCATACCATGAGCGAGCTGTTTCTGCGGGTAGCCGACATCTCGCGCCTGCAGGTCTAAGTGCATGTCCTTGCTCATCCTGGACCGCGACGGGGTGATCAATGAGGAGTCGAACAACTTTATTAAAGAGCCCGAGGAATGGCGCCCGATACCCGGCAGCCTGGAAGCGATCGCGAGTGCCTATCGCGAGGGTTTCCGCATCGTCGTGGTCACGAACCAATCGGGCTTAGGCCGCGGAGTGCTGGATATCGACGCATTAAACCGCATTCATAAGGAAATGCATCGACAGGTCGTCACGGCGGGGGGGGCATCGATGCCATTTTCTTCTGTCCGCACACCCCCGAAGATCGCTGCGCATGCCGCAAGCCCAATCCCGGCCTGTACCTGGAACTGGCTGAGCGCTTGGGGGTGTCATTGACGGGCGTGCCGGCGATCGGCGATAGACCGAGTGACATCGAGGCCGCCAAGCGTGCTGGCGCCGCTCCCAGTCTGGTCAAAACCGGCAGAGGGTGTGCAACCCTCGCGAGCGACTTCGGTTTGGATAAGGTGCCCGTTTATCCCGATCTAGCGGCGGCGGTGCGCGAGCTGGTGGGGGAGTCGCCGTGATTTGGGTTCGTTCCATCGTATTCTACCTCGCGGCGACTTTAGTCGTGGTCTTCTTTGGCCTGCTGGGTGTCTTCCTGCGTCCGTTCTCTCCATTCCTGCGGCATTACGTCGTCACGCGCTGGACCCACTTTACCCTGTGGTGGCTTGAGAAGTGCTGCGATCTCCGCTATCGGGTCACGGGTCGGGAAAACATCCCGACAGGTCCCGCAGTCATTCTCGCGAATCATCAATCGGCGTGGGAAACCTTGGCCTTCCAAGCCATCTTTCCGCCCCATGTGTGGGTGTTGAAACGCAACCTGCTGTGGGTGCCCTTTTTTGGCTGGGGCTTGGCGGCATTGAGCCCCATCGCCATCCGCCTGAACGGCGGCAGCCGTGCTCTACGTCAGGTACTGACTCAGGGCACAGAGCGTCTGCGCCTTGGGTTTTGGGTCCTCATCTTTCCCGAGGGCAGGCGCGTGAGCCCCTTAGAAACACGAGACTATGCGGGCGGGGGCGCCGCTCTCGCTAAACATGCCCGATGCCCCGTCGTCCTGGTTGCACATAACGCGGGGCTGTTTTGGGCCAAGAGATCGGTGCTAAAACATCCAGGAGTCATCGATGTCGTCATCGGCCCCATCCTGGATCCACAGCATAAAAGCGCGAGGCAGATCACGGAAATAGCCCAGGAATGGATTGAAAGGACATCCAAGAGTTTGCTCTCAGGGCAGCCGGGAAGCGAGCAAGTTCCTCATCTAGGCAACGGGCGGGCCACGGAAAAGCAGGAAGTGTCGGAAGCGCCCGTGGACTAACAACACGTTGAGAAAGCCCGTCCTTAGACTTTTCACACTCGGCGCGAGCTGGGCGCATGTCGGCGCCTGGCTAAGTTTTTCAAACACTTGAGTGTTTGAAAAACGATGCGGCTGCTCCGGCGGAACACGGGCCGCCCTCTGATGACATTATTCCACTCCGAAAATCCCCGCTCCCACCACTGATCATTTTCCTTTACGGGGTGAAACTGTGGCAGCAGAAATGCGATAGCCTTTATCGTTTTCTGTCCTGCTGAGCTCGCTTGTTGCGCCGGCTATGACGAGCCCCCGCCTGTGCTACATCTGGACGTGGGCGATCAGCAACAACGGCTTCGACTGCCACTGCGTCTATTTGGATATGGACCTGCACGAACTCGCTGAGATCAGCCTTATTGCAGGCCCATCCAGATATGGCCTCACCGTTGATAGCCTCAACATAGCCCGACAAGGTGAATTTTTTTCGAGGAAGAACATCAGCAGCGCGCTGATCGGAGGATGTTTTGGTCGATCGATCTTTGACTAGACAGACGCCGATCTGGTGGAATAGTCGCGCGATCCTCAACGAAATCGGGTGCGTGGAACGCGCTCGTTCACTCGAACAATACGCTGGCTTCTGCAAGGTCTTCCAGATCCCCCAGGCGAGCGGGATCCCGACGAGCGTCCATGAGATGGCGACCAAGACCCAGCTACCGCTGCTTGGATGCCACTCGTTGTCCTTCGGTAACTGATGCATCCTCATCCGAACGCAGATCCGCCCACGCCGCCACGGCTTGCTCCCATAAGCCACCTTTGGGCGCATAAGGCCGCCCGCGGACGTATTCGAACGTGGTATCGTCCACCGCCACCAATCCGGCGCCGGCGCCGGATTCGATGCTCATGTTGCATATGACCATCTCTCCGTTGGCCCGTCATTTCGATCCGGAAGCCGTTTCGTGGGCTAATCGGCGTTCGGCTTCCAATTCTGCGTCCGTCATGTAGAACCTATCTGCGACCGGTCTCAGCGCCAGATTGCACAGAAAACCAACAAGCAGCAACCCCGTCAGCACGTACATCGTCGTATTGTAGGCCTCTGCGGGCGGCACACCATGGGCGATTTGAAATTCACGGATATAGTTGACAATCACCGGTCCCAGGATGCCGGCCATCGACCAGGCTGTGAGCAAGCGCCCATGAATAGCGCCGACGAACTGGTTGCCAAACAAGTCGGCGAGATAAGCGGGGATGGTCGCAAAACCGCCACCGTACATGGTCAGGATGATGCAGAACAGTCCCACGAACAGCGCGATGCTGCCGATCTTGCCAGCGTACGGCACCGACGCGTACAGAATCATGCCTAAGGTGAAAAAGGTGAAATAGGTGCGTTTGCGGCCGATGAAGTCCGACAGCGATGCCCAGAAGATGCGGCCGGCGATGTTGAAGAGACTAAGCAGACCAGTGAAACCCGCGGCGATGGCGGCCACCAAACCTGCCTGCTCTTGGGTCAGTTGGACCAGTGTTGCCGCCACATCGATCAGGGTACCGCCAAAGACCTCCTGAAGCATGGGCGAAGCCATTCCGATGACGCCAATACCGGCACTGACGTTCATGCACAGCACGCCCCAAAGCAACCAGAACTGCGCCGTATTCGGCGCCTTATAAAGGTGCACATGACTTGAAGTGATCATCGCCTTCTGCTGCGAGGGAGGGGTCCAGTGCGCTGGCTTCCAACCCGCTGGCGGGACACGGTAACCAAACGCACCGCACACCATGGCAACGAAATAGACCACCCCCAGGGTGACGAACGTTTCCCAAACTCCCACTGAGGACTCGCTCTGGTAGTGCTTCATAAGCATATCGGCGAGCGGCGAGCCGATCATCGCCCCGCCGCCGAAGCCCATGATCGCCATTCCGGTTGCCATCCCGCGTCGGTCCGGGAACCATTTGATGAGCGTAGAGACCGGAGAGATGTATCCCAGCCCCAGACCGCAGCCACCGAGGATGCCTGAACCCAGCCACAGGAGCCGGATCTCGTGGATGTACACCCCTAGCGCCGAAATCAGTAGACCGCCCGCCCAGCATAGGGCTGCCACGAACCCGGCCTTGCGGGGCCCGGCGTGCTCGAGCCAGTGACCAAAGATGGCGGCCGAGGAGCCAAGGTACACAAAGAACAGCGTATACATCCAGCCCAGCGTGCTGATCTTCCAATCGCAGTTGCGGGCGATGATCTGCGCAAACAGGGACAGATCGGCGGAACAAGCGAGAGATTCGGTGATGCCGATGGACTTGCTGAGCGGCAGCCAGAAGACGCTGAAGCCGTAAGCCATGCCGATACAGAGGTGGATGGCCAGCGCAGCGGGCGGTGCAAGCCAGCGGTTGAACCCCGGTTTCGCGATTGTTCTTTCTTTCGCCAGGATGGCGAACATCAACTCCTCCCAAGGGTTACGCCGCGCGAACAACTGCAGCGCGCGATCCGCGGTCGGCTCAACGCTTTATCCAACAGGGATACCGTGGTAGCTTGTTGAGTCTAAACAAACAACACGAGAATACCAAGCCCATGATTAGCTGGCAGATGATGGCGGCATTGTCAATCGCCCTCGCATTCCATCCGTTGGTATTGCGCGTCGCGACGGCGATGATGGTCGAGGCGCAGGTCCCTTATGCCCAGGCTTTCAGGATCGTTGCCATCGAGTATGCCGCGAGTGGGGTGGTCCTGACGGCGCTCAGCTTCATCAAGCTGACCGGTCGGACCACGGCGCTTATTTTGGCGGCCGTTGTGCTGGTGGCCGTGGGCGCGACTTTGGTAGGAAAATGGTTGTCGTTCGCAAACGGCGATCAGGTCGGCGTTGGCAACGGCGTGTTGATTCAGTTCATGCAGGTACCCCTAGTTATTCCATTGCTCATCGGGGTGTCGTTTTTTTTCGATGCCACGACCTGAACGATGGAGGTGAAAAAAGGCCGCCTCCGCGGAATTTGTGGTACTGATCTGAGAGTTTGTGAAAAAACCGTCGCGAGCGAAGGAAGGTCGCGTTCCGCCGGAGCGCAGGAACCGCAGTGTATATTGAAATACATGAGGATTCCGAGCACCGCCGGAACGCGAGATCCCGAGCG
>JBOIEG010000945.1:0-2071 GCA_050740915.1 Gammaproteobacteria bacterium
TCCATATATCCACAGCCAGAGCCTGTAGGACTTGCGTCAGAATCGTTGTTTTCCTCAGACGCCCTTAACTCCATGGGGTCTATCAAGTAGAAAACTACCCACAAATTTTGCTGAGGAGCCAAAAAAACAAAGGTGATGGATTCTTTGGCCGGTGCGAAATACCTTAGATGGAGGAAGGAAATGTCATTGGGGAACTCGGTGTCAGCCGCTTGGCCGTACTGTGCCGGATGGGTATGTGGCGAGCGGTGCATGCGCTGCTCGTGGCGCTGATTTTGTTGCTCATGAGCAAGTTCAATCGTTGCAGTCTCGCGTTTGCAAAGGCTGTAACTCTCGTAAACTGCAATCGTAAATTTGGAGGTAGACAAATGAACTGGGAACAAGTGAAGGGTCATTGGAAATTGCTCAAAGGCAGCGTCAAGCGAAAATGGCGGGACTTGACTAACGATGAGATCAATATTGTGGAAGGAAGGCGCGAAAACCTCATCGGCCGGCTGCAGGCGAAATACGGCTATACCAAGGAGGAGGCGGAGCAAGAGGCAGACGCGTGGGCCAGAGGTCTGTGATCCTATTCAGGGCCGTCGGCCTGCACCAGCCGGTACCTTGGGGTCTGGTCTGAGCGGCCTCGATTAAGCAGAATCGAGGCCCACGGGAAGTCGCTTTGCGATGAAAGCCGTTTTCTTCTGGCGGATCGCAAGCACCCTATTTTTAGGAAAGCTCTGAACAAGTCTCAGTCCGTTCGCCCTGATGTATAGAAGGGCGAACGGTCACGGTAAAAATCAAGGCATTACCCGTTCATACTTCGATACCTCAGTACGAACGGGTAACTTGTTCAGAGCTTTCTTAGTATTACCTGAAGGAGCTTGGATATGAAACGCATATTTCTCTTCTTACTCACCAACCTTGCGGTCGTTTTCGTGCTCAGCATCGCGCTGCGACTCTTAGGAGTCGAGCGTATCCTCGATGAGCAAGGTACGGGACTCGATCTCAACGCCTTACTGGTGTTCGCCGGCGTTTTCGGATTTGGCGGCGCGCTGATCTCGCTCGCGATCTCCAAATGGACCGCAAAGCGTCTGACCGGCGCGCAGGTCATCGAACGACCTGTTGATGCGACGGAGCTCTGGCTGGTGGAGACGGTCCGGCGGCACGCACAGCGGGCGGGTATTGGGATGCCGGAGGTAGCTATCTACGATGGGCCGGACGTCAACGCGTTCGCCACGGGCATGCGCCGCGATCACGCATTAGTGGCCGTGAGCACGGGATTGATCGAGTCGATGAGCCGGGACGAAGCCGAGGCCGTCTTGGGGCATGAAGTGAGCCACATCGCCAACGGCGACATGGTGACCCTGGCCCTGATCCAAGGCGTGGTCAACACTTTTGTGATCTTTCTCTCTCGCGTCGTGGGTCACCTGGTCGATCGCCTGATGTTCAAAACGGAACAGGGACATGGGCCGGCATTCTGGGTGACCGCAATCGTCGCCGAGCTCATGTTGGGGATCCTGGCGAGCATTATCGTCATGTGGTTTAGCCGCCGGCGCGAGTTTCGCGCGGACGTGGGCGGAGCAGAACTCGCCGGGCGAGAGAAAATGATCGCCGCATTGGAGCGACTAAAGCAAAGCTATGAACAGCCTCACTTGCCCGACCAGTTGGTGGCCTTTGGGATCTCGGGTGGGATTGGCCATGGCCTGAAGCGCCTGTTCATGTCGCACCCATCCCTAGACGAGCGCATAGCGGCTCTACGCCAATCAGTCGGATAGATCGACCCGTGCTTGAACGCAGTGCAATCGTCATTTCAAGCCTTCCGTTGAGTGCGAGCCGCTGAAATGTTCCGTTTCACACCACCGAGCTACGAGCGTCAGCGTAAGGTTCGCCTGCACGAGCAGTCCTACAAGGCGGTCGCTGAAGCGTTGGTGTACGAATTTAAGACGAACCAAGCGGCGTCATCAGTTATTGCTATCTAGTGTAGTGTCCCTTAAATAACTTTACAGTTAAGCCGCCTTCTTTTTTCCCTCGAGGCAGGGTGGATCTGGGCTTGATCTGCTCCATCTTGACCCGCGCCCGCTCGATCTTCTTG
>JBOIEG010000946.1:0-4500 GCA_050740915.1 Gammaproteobacteria bacterium
CACAGCCCAACAGATTTTTTGATACCCAAAATTTCGGACCTATAGAACGTAACTTTATTCCAAGTAATGAATCAGATGCATAAATACGCCTCAGATCAGTACCCACAAATTCTGCGGAGGAGGCTAATTTTTAGGTGATGAGGTGGAAATTTATGTATGCGGAAGACTTGAAGACACTGGGTAAGCTGGGCAAGGCCGTGCTGGTATTCATGGGCATAGCGATCGCCCTGATTATCCTGGCCAACGCCCTCGGCTAAGCCTGCCGAGCTTAACTTCATACCCCAGAGAGACCCTTGGGGATGCAACGGGACGACTAGGCAATGGGGGCCGCTGGAATGTGACATCGTCGAGTTAATCGCACCCGTTCGCGCAAGAGCCGCCTCAAAAAACAGCGCCTTGCAGGGCAATCCAACTCTCAGCAGAGCTTAGCTCAAATGTGACATTGGGAAGTTAAGGGATCCCATCGAGCCCGAGAGATCGACGACGGCATACACAGGGAGCGTGCTGCGCTGATTGAAGACCGCACATGGGGCATCCCAAAAGGATCTCGTAGATCGAGCCTCCGCGCATCGGGATGCGTATCGCGAAAGTCCCGTCCTGGGCCTGACGCACGCCCTTGTGATAACCGGGATGAATGGCCTGGGAGCACCAGGGGAGCCGGTAGTGAAACTCCTGGATGCGAATTCTCACGTGTACCATTCCGGTGTCTATACTGGACGGGAAACAACGCTGGCTTCTAAAATCGAAGCTTGACCCCCACCCAACCGGCCCGTGGCGGCGCCGGTGCGAGGAAGCGTTCTTCACCGATGGGATCCGCGAAGCCGTTGAAGTTGCGCACCCCGCCGGTCTCGAAATCGTAATCAAAGACGTTATCTACACGGGCCCAGAGCTCGGCGTGTTTACCGAGCGCGATGCGCGTGTGAAGGTTCACCACCACATAGTCATCGACGGTGTCGAAGTCGTTGCCGTCATCCCCGCGCAGGAATTGCTCGGAGGCATACACGAGGTTTCCGCCGAACCACAGGAAATCGGTGACTCCCCAATCCAGGCCGAGCTTGAAGTTGTGCCGGGGGATCCCAGGGATGCGGTCGCCTTCCTCGACCTCAATTCCGTCTGGGTCGACCACGCTCGCCAGGATCTCCGCGCTTTCATAGGTGGCTTCGATGAAGCTGTAGCCGCTGAACCAGTCGACCGGCCCCCACCGTCCCATCAAACTCGCCTCCATCCCCTCGCGGCGGGTCTCGTCGGCGTTCGTGAAGAAACCGGCCCCTCCGCTCTCCGTGACGCTGAAGACCAGATCGTCATCAAGAGTGGTGCGGAAGTACGCGAGACTCCAGCGCGTGTTCTCGCCTAGCTTCAGTGTGCCGCGCGCGCCGGCTTCCCAAGTCCGCCCAATGATAGGATCGAGCGGCGGATCGGCGACAAAGGCGTTCGGCAGGTTACAAGGATCTTCGGGATCAGCGCAGGTTAGCTCTGCCGGGGTCGGAGCGCGAAAACTTTCGCTATAGCCGCCGAAAAGATTGAGCGCCTTCGAATAGGCGTAGGTCAACCCGAGCGCGGGGTTAAAACGGTTGAAGCTGTGATCGCCGTTAAGGTCCGCGTTTTCTTGTTCTCCGGTCCGATCTTCGATTTCGATTTCGGTGATCTGGTAGCGGCCGGAAAACGTGAGACCGAGCTGCTCGGTGATATCGAAGGTGTCGGTGAGATAGATGCCCCAATTCTCTTGGGTGGTATCGATGTCGACCTTGCTCTCGAAGTCCCCGGTTCTCTGCGTGCCGCGGCTCAATCCCTGCTCAAAGATATCGGACTCGGCCTCGTTCTGCTTGAATCCTGTTTCGCTTCGGTCATAGGAGAAACCGAACGTCAAGCTGTTTCCGAAGCCGAAGATCTGAGCTTCGCGGGTCGCTTGCAAAGACACCCCCCAGGTGTCGGTATCGGTCTCCGTGGTGCGGTCCTCACCCTCGACCTCGCGCTCCAGATCGCCGGCCCCGGGATTCCCATCCTCATCGAAGAAGCCCGCGGCCGAGCCTTCGCAGAGCCCCAGATGCAACGGCCGTTCGCCTTCGGGATCACTGAAGATCACGGCATCCGTCGCATCGTCGACGCAAGTGATCTCGGCGTCTCCATTCAAGGTCTCGCGCCGGTAATCGCGATAGAAGGCGTTGCCGGCGAGCAGCAGGCTCTCGCCGAACCAGTGGCTCGCCCGCAGGTTGATGAAATGCATCCGGTTGTCGGTATCGTCTGGGAAAGTGTGCACTGCCTCCCGGTCTTGCGCGAGTAGGCTCTCGGGCGCTAATCCGTTCCCCGTGAGATCGTTGTCCGCGAAGATGTAACTCAGATCGAGATCGGTGGTGTCGTTTTCCCAGCCAAGCTTTCCAAAGACCTGCCGGATCTCGGAGGGCGACTCCTCGCGCCAACCGTCCTCGTCGAGCGCGTTAAAGGTGAGGTACCAATCGAGCTCGTTCCAGTTTCCTCCGTGCTCGGCTTCGACCGCCCAGCGGCCGAAGGATCCACCCGAGGCTTCGACCTCGGTGCCCTGGAAGGCAAAGCCGCTCTTGGTCCGTATCGCGAGCGCACCACCCAGCGTGTTTAGACCGAAGAGCGGGTTCGAGCCCGGGATGAGGTCGATGCTGGAGATCGCGGATTGCGGGATTAGGTCCCAGTTCACCGTGTCGCCGAAACCCTCGTTGAAGCGTGCGCCGTCCACGTAGACCGAAAGCCCGATCGCGCTACCGAGGAGTGGTGATGCCAGAAACCCACGGTAGGTGATGTCGTTCTGGAAGGGGTTGTTCTGGGCGGCGTTTAAGTGAATGCTTGGGATGTTTCGGAACAACATCTCCGAGAGGTCCGTCGGGTTTTGCTCTTCAACCTCCTCGGCCGTAAGCGAACGCACGTTTGAGGGCACTTTATTCAGCGGAGTCCCGAGCGCCGGCAACGGTGTGGTGCCGATGACTTCGATGGTGGGCAGCTCGAGTTCTATTACGGGATTTTCCTGCTCTTCCGCCAAGGAGCCGCCCGGCAGCAGCCAGAGCCACCCGCACAGGGGAAGGAGCACAAGCGGCGATTTGGGGCCGAAACTCTGTGGGGATTTGTACATTCTGGTTCTCGATCGGTTTGTTCAGGTTATTTGATTTTTGTTATCGCTAGTTGTAAGTCGCAACGACACTGCGACGATTGCAGAACGCCTCGACAATGCACCCGTATTGCGGCTTTTCCAATCGAAAGCTCGGAATACCTAATCTACGCAGGGAGACGGAGTCGATTCTAGAGGAAATGTACACATAGTTGAGTCTGGTAAGTCACCGATTGGCCGAGCGTATTTCCCGAAGCAGTGGGATTTGTGCCCAAATCCGGTGGGGTGTTAGCGCCGCTCGCGCGGTGAAGAAGAGGTCGCGATCCCGCGGGGCCCGTTGCCGGCGGTGATGCGAGCGATCTCTTTGAGGAAGTTTACATCGATCGCGGAAACGTCGTTGCTAAACTCATTCGCCACGAATGGGCGCGACTTCCTGTCAGCGCCATCTCTCTACCTTTGGCACAATTCCGTACAGAAATGTCAGCAGAAGCAGCGCGACGAGCGCGGGGATCCAACGGACATTGGCCCCGATCGTTATGCGTTCGGCGAATGCGTCTTCCTGGAGCGCGGCACTCAACGCGCTCGCGCTCTCCAGGTGGTGATAGACAAGGCCCGTCTGGGCACCGAGCCCCTTGAGATAGTTTTCGCGCACCGACGAGAGATGCTCGTTCCCGACCGCGGCTTCGCTGCCAAAAGGCGCGTTGTGGGGGTCATAGCCTCTAATATCGGCGGGGTCCTCGATCGGCAAACCGAATCGGGAGGCATGGGGCACGTCATCGGCGCTGTAGAAGCCTATTCTCTCGCCCTCTTCATTGAATTTAGGGATAGGCGTTAGCCCTTGCTGGCGTTGCTGCTCATCCGGTTCGTCAGTCTTCGCTTGCGGAAGGTCCGGGACCAGCCGCATGGCGACCTCGAGGTTGTATTTCGCGTCCCAATCCCGGCTATCGAGTCGTAAGGCCTTGCGATAGAGATCCTTGGCGAGGATGGTGAGGGTAAAGGCGCGCGCGAATTCGGATGGCTCGGTGAGCGCTATCGCTCGGGCGAGATAGAGATTGCCAAGGTTGTAATGCAATCGCGCGCGGAATTCGGGATCTCCTTTGCCTTCCAAGCGGTTGAACAGCTCTATTGCCTCATCGCCGCGGTTCTTCTGCATGAGCCAGTGAGCCCGCGCGAACATGACTTCGGGCAGGGCATCCCCCGTAACGGGAATGTCCTCGCCTGTGAGGAGCCGTTCGATGGTTCGGTTGTGGGTGCCGGTCCGAACCAAGACGATAGTCTCGATGAAGATCCCGAGGCTAAAGCCTAGTGTAGTGTCCCTTAAATAACTTTACAGACTTTCCAGTGATTGCTATAGTCTCGCTCATGCCGAACACCCGCGTGGCGATCAAGTTGCAGCCGGCTGAACGCACGCCGCTGGAGACATGGGG
>JBOIEG010000947.1:0-2308 GCA_050740915.1 Gammaproteobacteria bacterium
CAAGCTATCGCGTTTCTCGGCGCTAACGCTCAGCGCGCACACCCCGCACGCGACACCCAAACCGGACGCCTGCAACTGGGCTTAGAACCCGTTTTCGGTGGGCCTTAAGTACCTAACCTATGAACCAGGGCTCCCCCGAAGTAACGTAGACCGCGCTGACCACCAGCGTCACGATGGGCAGCCAAGCGAGCGGTGAGATCGGTTTGAAGACCTGGATCAAGGGGTTCAGGGCGGAGTTAATGATGGAGCTGGTTCCACATAAGATCCCGAGCGGCACCGCGAGCAGGGCCCCTAACGTGAAGCCGGTGAACACGGTTTTTAGGCTGGTCAGGATCTGATCGACATAGGTCGCTTTGCCTGTCCATGGATGGATTTTAACGCTCGCATTGGGGTCTCTTGCGAGCTTTTCAGCGTTTCGCTGTTCTTGCCTTGCATAGAAGGCCGCCGCCTTTTCCCGCTCCGTTTTATGCGACTCGAGGAGGTTGAAGAATTCTCCCCCTACCTGCTTTGGCCCTGGGAGATTCCCAAGGCTGGTTTGGATCCCATGCGCTGCGGCATCCCAAAGGCTCAGAAAGAGGACGACCGCGAGGACCGGGACCCCCATTATACCAACCACATCGCTTTGAGTTGCTCGCGCGGGTCATCACCGGCCAGGAACCGGATCAAAGGGACAAACCAGGATAATCCGGCCTGCTCCATGACATGGGTCACTCGCTGTAGTGTTATCACCTGGGGTCTCCTCGTTTTACTTGACGCTGTCGTTTTGTTTAAGCCCGATCGTCAACTTGCTCAGATAGTCGTTGGGCTTTTTCGCATCAAAGGCTATGCCGTCGATGAAATCCGTCTGGGGGGGATGATAGCCGTCGGTAGTCGGCAGATCCTCGGCTTTCATCTTGCCCTCTTTGATCAGTTCCTCCGCGGCTTTGCCGTAGATATCCGGGCGATAGACCTTTTTGGCCGTCTCGTGGTACCAGTCATCGGCCTTATGCTCCGCGATCTGACCCCAACGGCGCATCTGGGTGAGATACCACACGGCATCCCCATAGAAGGGGTAGCTCGCGTGGTTACGGAAATAAATATTGAAATCGGGCAATGGGCGCTTGTCTCCTCTCTCGTATTCATAGGTGCCTACGATAGGCCCCACGATGACGTCGTAGTCCGCGCCGATATAGTCCGGACGGGAAAAGATCTTCGCCGCCTCTTCTCGGTTCTTTCCGCCCTCCTCGTCCAGCCACATGGCCGCGCGGAGCAGGGACTTAACAATGGCTACGGTGGTGTTGGGGTTGGTGTCGGCCCAATCCTTTCGAAGGCCGAATATCTTTTCCGGGGTCCTCTTCCAGATCTCATACGCGGTTACCACCGGCACCCCTATCCCCTTCAGCACCGCTTGCTGGTTCCAGGGTTCTCCAACGGAGTAACCGTAGAGAGTCCCCGACTCTAGAGTCGCTGGCATTTGTGGCGGAGGCGTGACCGAAAGCAAGACATCCGCGTTGATTTGTCCGGTGATGTCAATGGGCGAATAGTAGCCAGGGTGAATGCCGCCTGCGGCCAACCAGTAACGCAACTCGTAGTTATGGGTGGAGGTGGGAAACACCATGCCCATGTTGAACTTCTTGCCCGCGGCTCTGTATTGTTCCACCACTGGCTTCAGCGCATCGGCCTTGATTGGATGCACGGGCTTGCCGCCCGCGAGCGGTACGTTCTTTTTCATCTGCGCCCAAATCTCGTTTGAGACCGTAACCGCAAGGGTATTTAGGCCCATCGCGAAACCAGTGATGATTTCGGCCTGGGTGCCGAAGCCGATGGTTGCGCCTATCGCTTGACCGGGCAACATGTGGGCACCATCGAGGGAGCCCTCGATCACGCGGTCGAGCAGAACCTTCCAGTTCGCTTGGGCTTCCAGCGTCACGTGTATAGGCCCTCGTCTTCGAAGAAACCCTTTTCGTAGGCAATGATCACGGGTGCGCAGTCGGTCAGCTTGATGAACCCAAACTTCAGCTCCTCTTTTTCCAGCCCTTCCACGGCGTAGGCTCGCGCCGCCGCCAGCCAAAGCAAAAGCACTAGACCTAAGCCGCTGGCCAGCTTCGTTTTGTTTGCTCTAAGCGCGTCTTTGGCAAACACAGCCTTCATAACGCCTCCCGCTGCTGTTGTTCTGTCATGATGTTCGTGACCCCTAATAGAAATGCCTCCTCCGCAGAATTTGTGGGTACTGATCTGAGGCGTATTTATGCATCTGATTCATTACTTGGAATAAAGTTACGTTCTATAGGTCCGAAATTTTGGGTATCAAAAAATCTGTTGGGCTGTG
>JBOIEG010000948.1:0-5713 GCA_050740915.1 Gammaproteobacteria bacterium
TCAATGCGGCAGACCTCCTCAAAGACGTCTACCAGGGAGCGCCCTATGCCGATGGAATACGAATCAAAGAGGAGTCTGTGAGGGAAGCCGCCTGAGCTATTTACACACCTATTGACGGAAGCTCAAGCGGCTCCTCTCGGGGCTCAAGCCGCTTCAGCCGCGCCTCGCGTTGATTTGTGGCGAGGGGGGTTATTCGGGGGAGGAGTTCGCTCAGTGGTGCAGCACGGAAGGGAGCTGGCGGCTGGAGATCACTGGAGATCATCAAGCGCAACGACAGTGCCGAAGGCTTTGTCGTGCTGCCTTGGCGTTGGATAGTCGAGCGCACGATTGCCTGGATTGACCGCTTCCGCCGGCTCTGCAAAGACTACGAGCGCAAGGTGCAGACCAGCGAATACCTGATCGAGGCTGCTATGATCCGTTTGATGTTGAGGCCCTGACCAGATAGAGGCTGCGATTTTTCAAACACGCTCTTAGAGGCGAGGTTCCGTGACTGAAAAGATTGAAGCCTACGCAGTCTTCGCCGGAGGCGGGGTTAAAGGTGCAGCGCTAGCTGGAGCCCTAAGCGCCGCGCAAAAGCCTGTTTCGTTTGTAGGTTTTGGTGACACATCTGCAGGAAGTATCATCGCATTTCTTGCATCAATAGGATATTCGACTGAAGACATTCGTAAGCAGCGTATAAAGCCTCTTAGTTCTTTGTTGGACGATACGCCTTCTTTTGCAACTCTTGAAACAAAAATCAGCGAGATCCGCGGGATTTAGCAGCCGGATTGTGGAGGAAAGTTATAGGCGGACGGAAAGCATACACTAGAAATTGGAATCGACGTATTCGTTAACGGAGGCCTAGCTACTAATTTACCGTCATTCTTGTTTCGCGACAAATATCAAGAGGACCGGCGAGTTCCTACCATCGCGGTCGACCTGATATCAGAATCAAAAGGATCACATTTTACTAATATATTCGACTTTGGCGAGGGGCTTCTGACAACGGCATTGGAAGCTAGTGACGAAATCATTCTCAAAGGAACAAGTGGGGTAATCCATGTGCCGATCCCCATACCAAAGGAATTTCGCACGCTTGACTTTACCTTATCGTCGGAGCAGATCCAACAGCTTTATAATATTGGATATCGTGCGGCAGACTTATGTTTAGCAGAAAACACGCAGTTACGGAGGTTTTCCGACTTACCACACGGCGAGGCTCAACAGAAAAACTTGGTCCGAAAAACCCCTGTCGATTTTTCAAACACGCTCTGAGGCATTCTCGGCACGAAGCATCCCAAGTAGAAATGAGATCGTGGGCAATCGCCGTGCTAGCGGGAGCTCCCTCGTGCCTGCGGGTTCGATAACCGCCCGGCCAGCTGGGTAACGCGTCTCACCGACCGCACCGTACGGACGGCTATGGCCAGGGCCTTCGGCTGTCCCACGATGACCACAAGCTTGCGGCCACGCGTCACCCCGGTGTAGAGCAGGTTCCGCTCGAGCAGCAGGTAGTGCTGGGTCGCGAGCGGGATCACCACCGCCGGGTACTCCGAGCCTTGGCTCTTGTGAATGGAGACCGCGTAAGCGAGCGACACCTCGTCGAGTTCCCCAAACTCATAGCTGACGTCCCTCCCCTCGTAGCTGACGACGAGTACCCCCTCCTCCAGATCTACGCGCGCCACCATACCGATGTCTCCGTTGAACACGTCCTTGTCGTAGTTGTTGACGGTCTGAATGACCTTGTCGCCCAGCGCAAAGCACCACCCGAACCGCTCGACCTTGAGTTCGGCCTGGGCGTTGAGCCGCTTCTGCAATTCGATATTGAGCGATCGCGCACCCAAACCCCCGCGGTTCATCGGGGCGAGTACTTGGATGTCCCGGATGGGATCGAGACGAAAGCGTTTCGGGATCCGATCCGTGACGACATGCAGCAGCTTTTCACCAATGTCCTCCGCGGTCTCCGCGGGGATGAAATAGAAGTCGCAGGAGGCGTCACCGTCCTCACTGCGCAGGGGCATCTGGCCTTGGTTGATGCGATGGGCATTGACGACGATCTGGGAGGCCGCCGCTTGCCGGAAGATCTCCGTGAGCCGCAAGGTTGGGATCTGCCCAGAGGCAATGATGTCGGCGAGTACCGCGCCGGGCCCGACGGAGGGGAGCTGATCGACATCCCCGACCAGGAGCAGTGCGGCGGTTGTCGGGATGGCGCGCAGGAGCTGGTTCATGAGCACCACGTCCACCATGGAAGCCTCATCCAAGATCACCAGGTCCGCCTCGAGCGGATGCTCCGGCCCTCGCTTGAATCCATAGGCCTTGGGATCGAACTCCAAGACGCGATGAATAGTCCGAGCCTCGAGGCCAGTGGACTCCGACAGTCGTTTGGCGGCTCGCCCCGTCGGGGCAGACAGCAGCACCTCGACCCCTTTGGCGCGGAGGATCCGCAGGACACTATTCACCACCGTGGTCTTGCCCACCCCGGGCCCGCCGGTAATGACCGTGACCTTGCCGTTGACGGTTTCGGCGACCGCCGCCCGTTGCGAGGGTGAGAGCACGAGCCCCGTCTTCTCCTCCACCCAGGGGATGGCCCTCTCGGGAACGATCCGACCCCAGGGCGGTGCCGCGGCGAGCAGGGCGTGGAGCCGTTGTGCGACCCCGACCTCGGCACGGTGGAGCGGTGTGAGGAAGAGGCAGGCTCGCTCGTCAATCGCCTCCTCGACGAGATTCTCCTCGGTAAGCTCCGCCGCGATGGCCTGCTCGATGGTGGTCGCCGGGATCTCGAGCAGCTTTTCCGACAGCTCGACGAGACTGGTGTGTACCGCCGCACAGTGCCCGTCGCCCGAGAGTTCCTGCAGCACATGCCTGACACCGGCCTGGGCGCGCATCAGCGAGTCCCTCGGGATCCCGAGGCGCTGGGCGATCAGATCCGCCGTCTTGAAGCCGATACCGTGGATGTCGAGCGCCAACCGATAGGGGTTCTCCCGGACCCGCTCGATGGCCGCATCGCCATAGGTCTTGTAGATGCGCACGGCACGCGCGGTACCGACCCCATGGGATTGCAGAAAAACCATGATCGCGCGGATGACCTTCTGCTCGGCCCAGGCATCGGTGATCCGCTCCCGCCGCTTTGGACCAATGCCCTCGAGCTCAGTCAGTCGGTCGGGCGTGTGCTCGATAATATCGAAGACCGTTTCCCCGAAGGCCTGTACCAGCTTCTTGGCAAAGTGAGGGCCGATGCCCTTGACCATGCCTGACCCGAGGTACTTCTCGATCCCCTCGACGGTGCTCGGCGGTACGACCCGCAGCTCATGGGCTTTGAACTGCACTCCATGGGTGCGGTCGTTCGTCCACTCCCCCTGGCACTCGACAAACTCGCCGGGGCTGACCACCGCAGCGGCACCAACGACTGCGACCAACTCCCGGTGCCCCCGAGCTTTGACCCGTAAGACACAAAAGCCCGTTTCCTCGCTGTGGAACGTGACCCGCTCCACCGAGCCCGAGAGGCCTTCTCGTGGGGCTTGCACGTTGGTTGACATGCGATCGATGATACACGAACGAAAGGCGGCTCAGGTGCCTACGGAGCCGGGCTGGCGCCGCCAGGGCTCCCACGTCTAAATAGCTCAAGCAAGCTCCGTACTATCGCCCGCATCAAGGTGGCGGGGACGCAGCGCTGTCCCGTCCATGGGCTGCCCAGTAAGGGTCAAGGGCTCGATCTGCCCCCCGACTCCCTGGCCCTGGATAGCTAATGCCCTTAAGATTTAGAAATGGAATAAGCTGTCCATCAGCCGTTCCTCTCGTTGGATTGGCTGTTCAACGATGAACGACGAAGGCGCGGAGCGCAAGTCCTCCGCGCCCTTTACTTAGGCCTCATAAACCGGGAACTACAGTTATTTGCTACACATCCATATTTTCTCTTATCCAGTGTCGGATTTCTACGGAGAATAATGCGAAGTGAGTCAATTCCAATTCAGGTATGAGTCTGAGCCATCGGTTTTGAATAGCTGATTACATAACCGATTGTTGAGTGCTGGAGAGCTTGTGGACAGCCGCCGGCCTGTGGGCAAGGGGTGGGAAACGCGCAGCGTTTTCCATGCTTTGTCCACAGGATTGCGCGAAGCGCAAAGGCGGGGATCGGCGCAGCCGACTGTCCACAAATCCCAGGGTGGTGTAAGTGAAACGAGGTCACGCGGCCGGTCGGGATCGTTTTTGGATGGAAAGGAAGAGCCGTCGGCGCGCCTCGTTCAGGCGCACCGCCGCCTCGTTGTCGCTTATACTGCAGGCTTGTGCGTGCAAGGCGTCGAGCGCCCCGCCAGGCTTGAGAAACTCCGATGCCTTCTCCACACACGCCAGCTTCTCCAGGGGCGTCATCACCTGAGCGAGCAGATAGCGCTTCCTGATCTTGCCCTTCTGGTCGGCGTAGTCCACGGCAAACAGGCAGGGCCGATGGAAGTTCAGGTAGGGGTTGAGATACGCGGCACAGAAGGCATTGACCTCGCGAGCGGCGTGCTGCGGAATGTGGCTGTAGCCCAGGTGCTTGCGGATCACCGCCCCGTTTTTCGTTTCCACCAAGCCGTTGTCGTTGGAATGACGCGGCCGGGATTTGGTGAATTCGACGCGCAGCTTCTCGAGCATCCGAGCCACCTGGTGGTTGATGTATTCCGAGCCGTTGTCGGCGTGAAAGCCGAGGATCCGGAACGGGAAACCGTCCAGCAGCGCCCGGATGACAGGAAGTAGGAAGGCTTCGGAGATCTTCTCGCAGGTAGCGACCAATTCCCACTGGGTGACGCAATCGATGGCGTTGATGTGATAGACGCCTTTGATACCGTCCTGATCGCCCTGATGCACGCTGTCGATGCGGATGAAGCCCGGACGACCCTCCGGCACCGGGGCCCGGCGCTCGCCGATGGGCACGTTCGTGCCACGGGTCTTGGTGAAGAGCTGCCGACGAACGATGTAGCGCGAGCGTTGCTGCAGGTTGCACAGGTGGCCAACCAAGATCCTCGCCAGACGTGCGTAGCGGGTGTCGCCGAAGACCTCCAGGGCGCGTTGCATCAGGTGCCGGGTAGCCGGCCCGGACAACGTGCCATGCAGGGTGTCCGTCTCGGCCAGCAGGGCGATGTTGGCGTCGGTGAATTTGCGCACCAGACCATGTGTTGGCGCACGGTAGACCTTGACCAGCTTCTTGCCCGTCCGCCAGCGCGTGACCAGACGGGTGATCTGTTGCCGTGAGTAGCCGGTTGTGCGTTCCAGGTAACGCAGAATCACGCCTTTGCCGGCCCGTCTCAGTTGCCCATAACGGAATCGTCCCAGCACATCGCCTATATGGCCATAACAATCCTTCCCGCATACCGAAAATTCGACCGCTTCCGTTCCCTTGAGAAACGCCTTTATCTGCTCCAGCCGTCGTGAGCTTCGCTTCGTTCATGTCGATCACCATGCTCCCGATGATCGATCCCACTGCCCATCTTCAGACTCATTTCTCCTTGGAAATACACCTCACCCTTCAGACTCATACCATTTTGGAAAAGACTGGGCCTGGGCTTCCTCCGTCCCCATCCGTTTTCGCCAAGCGGCCACCGCTTCGCTGTCTCTGGGTTTCGGTGCGTGCGGATCGTGTCCTTTCGGCAGGTCTGTGGAGGCGCCGTCAGATCCTCCTTGGCCGAGATTCCAGTGCGCCTATCGAGGCGCAGAATCCGAGCCAGGACTGTGCGCGAGAGGACAGCTATCTGGCCTGCGG
>JBOIEG010000949.1:0-17186 GCA_050740915.1 Gammaproteobacteria bacterium
CACAGCCCAACAGATTTTTTGATACCCAAAATTTCGGACCTATAGAACGTAACTTTATTCCAAGTAATGAATCAGATGCATAAATACGCCTCAGATCAGTACCCACAAATTCTGCGGAGGAGGCAATGATTTATTCATCGTCGATCCCGAAGCCAAAGTCCCCCCGGGACGATGTGCTTCAAGTGCTTGGTCTGGCGCACGCCTGTGTCGGGGTCAGGATGAACGCCGGCCCCAAGGTGATCCGCCCTCCCGTATTCGACGATGTAGGTGAGCACGCCGGAGGGTTGCACCCGTAGAATAAACCCCTTAACCTTTACATCATGGACTTCGTAGGGCCGTGGTTGTGCCTTCAGGGAGGTAAGTAATCTTTGGTTTATCGGCGCTCGCATGTTCCAGTAAGTGCGGGCTAAGTGAGAAAAAGATTATCCTCATAGGAACAACGCTAGACAATAATGAACGTAAGCGTATGACAAATAAGGTTGTATGCGGGTAAGGTGTTGATGCGAAGGGGGCCTAGTTCGCGCTTAGGCGAAGGTCTGGGTTCGAACCCCTCAGCACCCACCAAACCCGCAGAATTTGCCGGAGTGGTAGTTCAGTTGGTTAGAATACCGGCCTGTCAAGCCGGGGGTCGCGGGTTCGAGTCCCGTCCACTCCGCCATTCCATTCAAGGGCAAGGGGTTATGTGTTGTGCCCTCTCGTTTCTTCCTCTAAGCGCTTGGTCCCAAAATAGGAGTCGTCACCGATGTTGCAACGCATCCGGGAAAAGTTTCAAAGTTGGGTGCTTGGCGTGTTTGTCGTTTTGTTATGCGTTCCCTTCGCGCTCTGGGGGATCAACAGCTACTTTGGTGGTTCAAGCGATGTAGTCGTTGCTGAGGTCGATGGCACCGCCATCGACCGGAGCCAGTTCCAGCGCGGATTCGAGCAATTTCGGACGCAACGACAAATGATTTTTGGGGCGAATTTCGAATTTGACGAAAATCGCCTAAAGCGCGCGGCGCTTGATCAGATGATCGAGAATTTGTTGTTAGAAAACACCGGGCTAAGGGCGGGTATGCGGATAAGCGACGAGCAGGTTGCTGATGCCATCGGCACCATGGATGTTTTCAAAAAAGACCGCATGTTTACTCAAGAACTGTATGAACAATTATTGCGCGCAAGCGGCATGAACCCCGCGCAATTCGAGGAGCGTTTGCGTCAAGATCTCCTAAATGCTCAGCTGCGCCAGGGCCTGGTGGACAGCGAATTTCTCACCAAGAGCGAATTGAAATCGACAGCTAAACTGCACGACCAAACACGCCGCTTGGTTTACGCAACGATTCCCGCCGAAAAGTACCGATCAGCAATCGCGGTAAGCGATGAGAATGTGCAATCGTTCTACCAAGAGCACCGCAAAGATTTCGTGACCCCTGAACGGGTGAGAATAGCCTACCTGGATTTATCCCTGGCGCAGTTGGCGAAACGGGTGACGGTCAGCGAGCAAGCCCTGCGAGAATTTTACGATAACCATAAAGGCGACTACGCTAAGCCGGAACAACGCCGCATTAGGTACGTTTTGCTCAAGCCGCCGAAAGCTGGGGATAAAGACAGCATAGCGGCGGCGAAGGAAAAAGCGCAGGGAATCGCATCGCTAGCTCGAGGAGGAAAAACCCTGCAAAAGGCCTTCGATGCACAGCTCGGCAAACAAGACGCGGGGGCTGAATTCGGGGAAACAGACTTTTTTCAGAAAGGCGCGATGGATCCCGCGTTCGATACAGCCGCCTTCGGCTTGAAAAAGGATGAGGTGAGCGACCCCATTCAGACCGAAACAGGTATTCAGGTCCTGCAGCTCAGCGAGCTCAAATCAGGAACTGTGAAATCCTACGAGAAGGCGAAGAAAGAGTTAGAAGAGGCATACCGCCGAGAGCAGGCTGAAGGTCAACTCTACGAGGACATCGAACGCTTGGCCGATCTGAGCTTCGAGAATGCGGACACCTTACAGCCTGCCGCCGAAGCCCTGGAACTGGGCGTGCAGCACAGCAACTTCTTTTCGCGTGACGGCGGGGAAGGGATCGCGGCAGAATCCAAAGTGATAGAGGCGGCATTTAGCCCCGCCGTTTTGGATCAGAGGGAAAACAGCGAAACCTTAGAGCTTGATAACGATCGGGTAGTCGTCCTGCGGGTGAAGGAGCATAAGCCAGCAGTGGAAAAGCCTCTCTCCGAGGTGCGGGAGGAGATCATCAAAAAAATCACCGACAAGACGGTAAGAGGAAAGACTAAAGAGACTGGAACGGCCCTACTGGATCGGCTGCAACGTGGCGCATCGCGGGAGGATGTGGCGAAAGAAACCCAGATAGAATGGAAAGAGACCGAGCCTGTGGGGCGCGCCGATCCAGCCGTAAACGGTGCCGTACTGCGCACGGCATTCCGCTTGCCTGATCCCAAAAAAGGAAAGCCAAGCTACGGAGGTGTTCAATTAGGGAATGCAGACTATGTGCTGGTCCGTGTATTGAGTGTGGAAGACGACAAGGGCGAAAAATCGCGGACGGATCCCCGCAGCGAATGGGTCGCTCGCCAGGGAAATCAAAGCTGGCGCGATTTTGTCACCGCCCTAAAGCATAAAGCGAATATCGCCGTCTATTCCGACCAACTATAGGGCACTTCGATAAATTGCTTCCCAGCAATTTATCGAATCGCAAAGCAAAAAACGGGGTTTTTGCTTTGCTTCATTGTTCAATCAGTAAGCGACTGACCAATGTCGCCACTCCCTGGGCGGGCACTCCGAATTAATCGAAGTGCCCTATAGCGTTGCTGTTCGATAAAATGGGGAGACCATTTCGGCTGGAGCCTGTTAGGTTCCGATATGCTTCATCAGGCGGCGCAGCACCGCATGAGGCGCTGTATTCGGTCGAGGAAGATCCTCGGGTGTTCCCCGCTTGATTTTAAGGTGCAGAAACCGGGGGCCGGATAAAGCGCTGCTGCCTAGCAAAGAGTCCAATAGCAACAGATCGTCTCCTTCGGCGACCACCGTATAACCGCATGCCTCGGCCACGCGGGCGAAGAATACGCCGGAGGAAACGGTCTCCTGCCCGCCGGTGGATTCGTGTGCTTCGTTATCCAGCAGGATATGGGTGAAGTTCTTGCCACCGTATGCACCAACGGTGGCGATGTTGCCCATGCGCATCAACGCCGCCCCGTCTCCGTCGATCACCACCACCCTGAGATTTGGGCGGACAAGGGAAAGGCCCAGCCCAAGTGAGGAGGCGCAACCCATGGATCCGACCATGTAGAGGTGATTAGGCCGATCGGCGATGGCGAAAAGCTCACGTCCCGTATACCCGGTGGTTGCGATCAACACGCTCGCTTTCTCGGATGTGAGCTCCACAATCCGTCGCAAAGCTTCATTACGACTGGGGCGATTATCCTGCCAGGAAAAACTGCGCCGGGTCGCGCCTGTGTTGTCTTTCTTCTCTGGTTTACTGGCAAGTGGATGAGGCGATATGACCTTCTGGCCCATTACCAGGGCGTACGGCATATGCTTCGTGCGCATGGATTCCAGTGCCCGCGCAAGGAGCTTTGGGATCTCCGCGGCTTCCGTCGGGAATGGTTCCCAAGGAACCTCCATCAAATCGAATAGCTTGCCGGTGATACGGCCTATGAGCTCGTGTTGAGGCTCATCCTTAAAACCGGGCGCGCCACGTTGCGTGCATATCAATAAAACTGGGATTTTAAATGTGTAAGTCAACGACGTCAGGGGGCTCACGGCATTACCAAGGCCAGAATTTTGCATCATGACCACGGCACGTTTGCCTCCGGTTATTATGCCTGCGGCGGTCGCGAGCGCATCGCCTTCGTTTGCAGAGGAAACATAATTAAGCGAAGGATCCGCAATGACATAGTTGATAAACGGGGTAAGCAATGAGCACGGAACACCCGTGTACCATTCAAAGCCCAGTTTTCTCGCTGGTTCTAAAAACTCCCGCGCTTCGATCATCGGCGTATTTCGGTTGATTTTTTAATTTGGGTCCTCTAAAACTCCTTCCGTGGGATTTCTAGAGTCTAAAAGCGCTTTTTTTTAAATTTCGCCATGGGTGAAATCGTCGGCTCGTTCCAGATCCTCCAGCGAGTTTACGTCAAGCCAGTGACCGTGGATATAGAGCACTTTTATCCGCTTGCCCTGCGCGACAAGGTAATTGAGCAGATCGGGGATCCCCAGTTGATCAAAATCTCCCTGCTTGATCAGTTCATTCAGTGCCTCGTTCAGCCATCGACTCCCCTGTGCATTAGCCTTGATCATGCCGATCCAGCGCCCCACGGACCTTCCCAATTCGCATTCAAGCTGGTTTGAGACCGACAGCAGATCCACGTCCTGGTCCAAATAAGAACGGTCATCGGTGCTGCTGCAATAAGCATAGTCCGGCGTTCCGCTGATGGGTGTTGCTGTCATCTGAGAATCAACGACGGCGACTAGAGGATCGCACCGCTCCAACAGATCGCGCAGGATATACCCCCGGAAAAGCAGATCTCCGTAAAGGATGACCGCCTCGCCCTCAAGCTCCTGCTGCGCGCAGGCAAGCGAGGCAAGCTCTCCTGTTTGTTCGTGACGTGGGTTTAGGGCAACTCTGAGGCCAGCAACGTCGATGGCATCCGCCCGGTAACCTGCAACCACGGTGAGATCGTTAACGCCCTGTCGCTTGAATTCGTCAACCAGGCGCGCCAGTAAGGGCTTACCCGCAACAGGCACCATGACCTTGGGCTTATGAGCGGTGAGACCCTTCAAGGCATGTCCTCGCGTGGCCGCAAGGATGAGCGCCCGGGTGGGCGGTCTGGCAGCGGTGAAATAACGCCGTTCCGCCGCCAACAGCTCATCCGCCCCTTGCAAGCGGAAGATCTCCTCCACGCTTGCAATACGGTCCTCCACGCTTACCGTGGATTCGCTGCGAGCGATCGTGCTCGCTACGACTTGCATATTGGCCACGGCGGCTCGCAGCATATGGTTAGCCCAGATGACTAAACTAACGCCCGCTCGCCGAAACGCCTCCATCGGTGTGTTGTAATACTTTGTCGGCACGATGACCAAGGGCGCGCGCCGATCCCAATGCTTGGCGAATTCCAACACTTCGCGCGGCGTCGACAGTTTGCTGTGGATAAGGATCGCATCGGCACCGGCCTGGGCGTAGGCTTCGGCGCGGCGCAAGGCTTCCGGTACGCCCCATCCCGCAATCAAGGCTTCAATCCGCGCGATGATGCAGAAGTCTTGGTCCAACTGACTGTCCTTACCCGCCTTGATCTTGCCGCAGAATTCACGAGCATCCGCAAGCGCTTGGCGCTCACCCGCGATAAAGCTGTTGGTCTTGGGAAAAAGCTTGTCCTCTATACACACCCCCGCTATTGCGCGTTGCTCCAGCTTTCTGACCAAGCGGCGCATGTTGTTGAAGTTCCCGTATCCGGTATCCCCGTCCAATAGGATGGGGATATTAGTAGCATCAGCCATAAACTCCAGCATTTCCACTACTTGGGTCCAGCTCGCCTCGTTATTATCGCGCACCCCGTATTGTGCGGAGAGTGCGAGACCGCTCGCCCATATCCCTTTAAAACCCGCTTCTTCGACGATACGGGCGCTGGCGCCGTTGTGCGCTTCGAGGATGAATTCGAGGTCCGGCGATCCCAATAAGGCCCGTAGCTGTTGGGGTTTCGTGGGCGTGAACGGATGAGCTTGTGGCGCGCTCATTCGGCCGACAAGCGGTTTGTTATTTGATCCTTCGCGCGTTCGATGTCTTCTCGGAAATCGATCTCTATCCAAGGCAATCCAGAAATGTCCTCGTAACCAAACTGTTTGGGATCGGCCAGCAGCAGATCGCGGATCGCTTCTTCGTAATGGGCATCGTGCTCTCCCGCGTCGAAGTAGCATGCACTTCGTTCAGCCAGGCGCGCCGCTACCGGCCCGCTGAAGCGAAAAAAGCCTACCGATTCGCCGATGAAATCATAGCGCAAGTCGCGCGCGAGCTGTTTCCGGAACTCAACGAGCTGACCGTCGCGCACGCAGAGCTTCATCGGTTCCTCCCCTGGTTCGAAATGGCGATCGAGCAAGAAGACGTTCTGGTGCGGGGAATTGATCAACCGCTCCAGCATGCGCCGATCGTACAATACATCGGCATCCATTAGCAGCAGCACATCGCAACTGGCCAACTCTCGCCTCATGGCCCACAAGGTGACGATGCTTCCCCGTTCAAAGTATGGATTATAGACGGTACGCACTCGATCCTCGGCGTGGGTGTCCTTCAAGGCTTGGTGGATCTGTTGCGCCTGGTAACCGATGCCGATAACGATTTCTTCTGTGCCGAGATCAGTCAACAGCCGAACATGGCGCTCCAGCAAGGAGCGGCCGTTAAACGCAAGCAAGCATTTCGGCTTTCTGGCGACATCATCGCCCAGCCGGCGGCCGACGCCTGCTGCCAGAATAACGGCTTTCATCGCGGGTGCTCTACCTGTTTAGATAGTCTTCCCGATTACCCCACCGCCAAGACAGATCTCACCCTGATAAAACACCACCGATTGTCCGGGGGTAACCGCCCGTTGCGCTGCGTCGAAGCTCGCCCACAAGCTATCGCCTTCTACCCTTACCACGGTGCAGGTTTGATCGGCTTGTCGGTAACGGGTCTTCGCGATGCAGCGACAAGGGATCGGGGGCGCTTCACCCCTGATCCAGCTTAGCTCTTTAGCCACTAGCGAGCGGGTAAACAGCAAGGGATGATCGTGACCTTGCGCCACCATCAGGATGTTTTTTTCAAGATCTTTGGCGATGACATACCAGGGCGTCTCCTCGGCTTCTCGAACACCGCCAACGCCTAAGCCCTTACGTTGTCCGAGGGTATAAAAAATCACTCCGTCGTGTTCCCCAATCACCTTCCCATCGAGGGTCTGGATCTCGCCCCTTTGCAGCGGAAGGTAACGGGTGAGGAATTCTTTAAAGGGCCGTTCACCGATGAAGCAGATCCCCGTGCTATCCTTCTTATCGTGGGTGACAAAGCCCGCCTCGGCGGCCAGCCGACGCACAAGCTGTTTGTTCAAACCACCCACCGGAAACACCACCCGCGCTAGCTGCCTTTGCCCCAGCGTGTACAGGAAGTAGCTCTGATCTTTGGAGTTGTCTAAACCCCTTAGTAATTGATAAGCGCCCTCGTGCATTCGGACGCGGGCGTAATGGCCGGTGGCGACCAGATCGGCGCCTTGGTCTAAGACCTGATTTAGGAATGCCTTGAACTTGATCTCGCGGTTACAGAGTATGTCGGGATTGGGTGTCAGTCCGGCACGAAGCGCTGCTAAAAACGGTTCAAAAACCTCGTTCCAATACGCTTTGGATAGGTTTACCGTGTGCAGCGGGACGTTCAACTTCTTGCACACGGCATGTGCATCCAGGATGTCTTTCGCGGCGGTGCAACAAGATCCTCCCCGGTCTTCTTCCCAGTTCTGCATGAAAACCCCTTCTACCTGGTAGCCTTGTCGGCACAGCAGCAGGGCTGAGACGGAAGAGTCGACCCCGCCGGAAAGCCCGACGATTACTTTTTGAACAGGGTTTGAATAGCGAGCCGTTTTCACCCAAGACACCCCGGCCTATCAACGCTAACATCTTTGACTAATGCCACCCGTGGTGCGGAAGCGGTGGACGGTCTGCGCACGCATCGGATCAAGTTCGAGCCTAACGAGGTTCCCCAGGAGCCTGTCGGACTTAGCAAGGATCTACTGCGGCGGTGGAAAATCGGTCCACTATCCGATCATTTTCGTTAAATAATGATCGAAAAACTGCCCTCGATTTCCCACTCGCGCCGCTACCATCCCCTAAGTCCGACAGGCTGCTAGCGGTCATCGAGTATGATACCTCTCTTGCGGGAGGAGCGATAAGGTGACGACACATTCACCAGCTATGAGTGCCTCGTGGGGCCGGGGCTGGGGTGTGGGCCGATAGTGCCTATCGGTCGGAGGAAACCGAACAACGGCTTGGCGAGGGTGGCTTCAAGAGCCAGATCCAAGGCGGGGGAAACCGCTGATGCGCACAAAAAGTGTCGCAACCGACTGCAATCCACCCTTCGCGCCCGGGTCGAGCATGTCTTTGGCTTTCAACAGAACTCCATGGGCGGCAGACTTATCTGCACGATAGGACTGGCTAGGCCCAAGACCACGATCGCGTTGATGACGCTCACCACAACAGCATGCTCTACCTGCCACTGGAGCGACGCAAGCCGGGGAATCGGCTTGCCCACCCAATCCACGCAGCGATGGGAAACGGCATATAAGACAAGCGGTAGCCAGAAGCGTCCAGATAGAGGATCAACCGCGCTGCTCGCTCACAATTTCGGCCACCGTCTTCTCACCTGGCCCGATGCGGATGAGGGGCTCGGGCAGGCTCGCTTTTTTTCCGCGGCCCGGCCGCACCCAGGGAAGTCCACGGAACCGGGCGATGGCCTTCTCCTCCGAAGTCGCTTCGATTAGCACGCCTTGGGGTGGCACCAGTCGCGCCACCTCCTTGCCGCGCGAGGTCACGACCAGCTCTTCGCCGGCCTGTACCCGCCGCAGGTACTCCAATAGGTGGTTCTTGATCTCGCGCACCGAAATGCCCATGACCGTCCCTCTACCTTGTGGCCACAAAGAAGTATTGTAGCTACAATCAGCGAGCAGGCAAGCGCGCTGCCACATGACGCCGGACGCCGCGGTCTATACTTTTTGAAGTGTCCCACGCCGCCGTCTCATGTCGAGAGCGAGTATTCAAGCTCCTCGTCCGTCGGGATGGGGCGGGAGGGAGATCGTGCCGTTTGTGTTGGAAAGGAAGGAACCACGCCTAAGAAATCACCTGCGGTGGGCATCTACATACGCGCGAAGAAGCGTGTTGATGCGAGTCTGATACCCTCTGCCTTGGGACTTGAACCATTCGAGCACATCGGCATCCAGGCGTAAGGTGGCCTGCTGCTTAAGCGGAATCGGTTTCAATCCCTTACGCACGATGGCCCGCGCGAACATCTCGGGAGTTACCTCGGGGTTCTCCGAAAAATCGATGTCCGTGTCACTTAGCGCATCGGCGCGCGTCCAATCAGTCTTTGAGCGTTTTGTAGTAGAGCGCTTGCTCACGTTTGCTTGCTTTTCGTATCGAGACGATGCGGATCGCTTCGGGGGTCTCTGTGTGGACAACCGAGACTACACGACCTTCCAACAAACCGAACGTTACAAAACGTTGCTCTCCATAGTCGAAACGATCGTCTTCGACGGTTACGGTGAAATTGTCGAAGATAGATTCGCATTCCACAAAGTCGATGCCATGCTTGCGGATGTTGGCGAGCCGCTTCGCTTCGTCCCATTTAAATATCATTGTAACTACATTTCGTCGGTACTGAAAGGCAACGCTATAGAAGCGTTCACGGAAGGTGATCTCGTGGGCGGTGAATTGTTGTTTTGCCTTTGCGACGGGAACGATAAGTAGATTTCAGTACATGAACGACGGAAGGTTCTTTCAGACCGCTAACGGTTTGTGCCCTATGAACGTTCCGTCACCTGCCGGTGCGCGAGCAGCGCGTCCACCTGGAGCGCAAGCTACGCGGTCATTATGCCTACTACGGCATCACCGGCAATATCCGGTCGCTGCAACGCTTTTGGTTTTTTATCAACGGCGTTTTGCCGAGGCGTTCTGGCCTGACTTCCTTGGTATTCCTACAAGCGTTGGCAAGGCCGCGGCGGTGCTCCTAGCCTGGTTGAGCGCGGATCTAGAACGCAGTAGCAGCCGTTGTTTGGTAGAGGAGCTCGAGCAGGGGAGGCTCACGAAAAGAGCCAGCGAGAGAGGTATTCATCTCCCTCTCTCCTCGGGGGCCTCGGAGGGAGAGGGCATGGGTGAGGGGATCGCAGACTTGTTCTGACTGCATCATACCTATACACGCTCCCTTTGTGCGTTCTACGCCGTAGGAATCAAAGGGCGAACTGGACAAGATCGAATCACCGACACGGGGCTAGGTAGGTTGATGGACTACGACGAATTCTTTAGGCAGGCAACCGGACTCCAGACGGCGCCCTATCCATATCAACGCCGCCTTGCCGTAGAGCCGTGGCCTGACTTGCTCGACATCCCGACAGGGCTTGGAAAGACCGCAGCCGTGACGCTTGCGTGGGCTTGGAAACGCGGTCTGCGAAACGGCAGAAACCGGGAGAGTGAACCTGCTCCGGACACGCCCCGGCGGCTTGTCTGGTGCCTCCCCATGCGGGTCTTGGTGGAGCAGACGGCGGAAAACGTCAAAGACTGGTTGTCTTGTCTCGGCTGGCTCGGGGAGCGGGGGCGCAGTAGGGTCTCCGTGCATCTACTTATGGGTGGCGAAGACGATCTCACGTCCTGGGCGGAATGGCCAGAGGAAGAAATGGTTTTGATCGGCACCCAGGACATGTTGCTATCGCGTGCACTGATGCGCGGCTACGGTATGAGCCGCTACCAATGGCCGGTGCACTTCGCCTGGCTGCATAACGACGCGATGTGGGTGTTTGATGAAGTCCAATTAATGGGGCCAGGCGTAGTGACCAGTGCGCAACTTCAAGCGTTTCGGCGCGATCTCGGTTCGGCCTCGAACAGTCGCAGTCTGTGGGTCTCGGCCACGCTCAAAGCGGAGTGGTTGAAGACCGTGGACCTTGATCCCGCATCACTGAATCCACCATTACAACTAAACGAGGAAGAAAAGATGGTGCCCGCAGTTCAGGCGCGACGTGGGGCAGTCAAGGCGCTTACGCGCTGCGACGTGGCACTTGTCTCGACCAAGCCTGGTATATCCGAAAAAGCCGAGGAAAGTGAGAAGGTCGGCAAGCTTAGTGACGACGACCTCAAGGCTTATTACCGAAGATTGGCCGACTGGATTCTTGCAGAGCATCAGCCGGGCACGACAACGCTTGCCATTCTAAACACGGTCGAGCGCGTACAGGGCCTGTTCACTGAGCTGGAACATCGTTTCGCTTCGCCACAGGCTAGAGGCCAGAAAAAGGTAGTGACGCCGGAGCCCTCTAGTCCGCCCAGCCCTGAACGGCTGCTGATTCACTCCCGCTTTCGCGCCGAGGATCGGCGCGCGCATGAAGCGCGTATGCGATTGCCGCCTCCTCCCGAAGGCCGCGTACTCATCGCCACCCAAGCTATCGAAGCCGGCGTGGACCTATCCGCCCGAGTGCTGTTCACGGAGCTGGCGCCCTGGGCCTCGCTCGTGCAGCGGTTTGGCCGCTGCAATCGCTACGGCGAATTCAATCAGACGAAGGATGCGCAGGTCATTTGGATTGACCTAGCAGACGTCAAACCTTACAGCGCCGAGGAACTCGACACCGCGCGGCAAGTTCTGGTGAAGCTCACGAGCGCCGCACCCGCCGATCTCCCACCCATAACCACCGATTCCCCCCTGCACCCGGTACTCCGGCGCAAGGATTTCCTCGACCTGTTCAACACGGACCCCGACCTCTCCGGTTTCGATGTGGACATTGCGCCATACGTGCGCGACGCTGACGACCCCGACGTGCTGTTGTTCTGGCGGGCGCTGAATGGAGATGCGCAGGACGAACCGCCAGCGTCTCGGGATGAGCTTTGCCGCGCGGGGCTGGGCGCTGCAAAGAAGCTGCTGGATCGTCTTGAAACCGGAAGCGTGTTCGTGTGGGATCCGTTAGCCCGCAAATGGACGAAACCAAGGCCGAAGGAGATGCGCCTGCGACCCGGCATGACACTGATGCTGAATGGTATCGTCGGCGGCTACACGCCACAACTTGGTCTCGCGACGGAAAGCAGGACCTTGGTTCCCGTGATCGCCGCGCCTGCGAAAGAATCGCTGACCGAAGAAGCATACGACGATGACCATCGCAGCCTCTTACAAGTGCCGGTGACGCTCCCGCGTCACCTCGCCGACGTAGAGAGCGAGGCGAGTGCACTTTGCGAGACTCTTAAGGTGGAAGAAGCCCATGCCGTGATCCGCGCTGCGCGCTGGCACGACGTGGGTAAGGCTCACGAGGCCTTCCAGTCGATGCTTGGATACGCGCACGAGCAGGGAACCGACGAGTTGCTTACGGACGGGTTTTGGGCCAAAGCCGGCTGCAAGCCGGATCGCAAACAAGTTAGACCGCGCTATCAAATCATGATGGATGGCCAGCCGGTGCAGCGCCCGCGCTTCCGCCACGAGCTCGCGTCAGCGCTCGCCTGGATCAATCAACACGACAAGGAAGTCAACTCTAACCTCATCGCTTACCTGATCGCAGCCCATCACGGTAAGGTGCGGATGTCCCTGCGCGCGCTGCCGGAAGAGAACGAAGCTCCCAATGGAGGGTTGTTCGCGCGCGGTGTCTGGGATGGCGACACACTCCCGGAAGTGCGCTTCGAGGACGGCGAGATTGTGCCGGCAACGACCCTCCATCTAGACCTGATGCAACTGGGCGAGGGTCCGCAAGGCCCCTCGTGGACCACGCGCACCCAACGGCTGCTGAAGCGGCTGGGGCCGTTCCGTTTGGCTTGGTTAGAAGCCTTGGTGCGCATTGCTGACTGGCGCGCATCACGCGCAGAGCAGCACGCCCTTGAAGCAGAAGAGAGCCCACCGGATAATGAGTCCCATGGACTGGAAACAAATAATCAAACGCTGGCGTGCGCTATCGCCCGAGGAACAAGCCAGACTGCGCCGACGCCGCATTCCGTTGAACGTGGCGGAGAGCATGGCGTTCGAGGGCGAGCCGGTGGACTTAGCGATGCTGGAGGCGGAACACGCCCGCCGCAACACGCAACCAGATACATCGAAACCCGACTCGGGATCCTTACCTACGCGCAGCTAGCCCCGCACCTCGCACGAAACGTCCAGCGACTGGAAGAACGCATTGAGGATGGTGCGTACGCAAGCGCGGTGCTCGACGACGCAGTGCTGCTGGAGTTCCACCAACTGATTTGCGCCGATCTAGTGCCGCAAATTGCTGGCTGGCGGCGAGCTAACGTGCTCATCAGCACTCATATTCCACCTGATTTCTTTCGCGTTCCCGTGCTGGTGCGCGAGTACAGCCTCGACTTGGCGGCGCGACTATCCGCGCTGGCCGGCACACTCGACGAGCACCTTCTCGAAGCTCTAGCTTTTGCCGAAGGCCGCTTGCTTTCCATTCATCCGTTCCTGGATTTCAACGGTCGCGCGGCCAGGGTTTGGTTGCGGGAAATAATTCGGCGCCTGGGTCTACCGCCGGTCCAATTGGCGCCAAGCCAAGCAGCAGACACGAGGGATTATCTGGCAGCGTTGTCGGCTGCTGATCATGGCGATTGGCGAGGATTGATCGCGATTTGGCGAAGCCGCATTGAAGCAGGACCAATATGAGCAACGATCTCGTCCTTCAAGGCTGCACACCCACCCTACTCGCGTCCTACCTCAAGGCGCTGGCGGTGTTGCGCTTGATAGCCGAGGCGGGAACGGACGGGGGTGGCGACCCCGACGCTACCGGCTTCTGGCGTGCGGATGAGTTTGTACTGCGGACGAGATTGACGAGGGAGCAACTGCGTGTGTTCTTTCTGGAGAGGTATTGGCCTACGCCGCTGATTGCGCCGTGGAACGGGGGCAGCGGGTTTTTCCCGAAGGACAACACGCGGGGAATAAAAGCGCTTTCGGGTTCGTCAGCGGATCGCTTCGACGAGTATCGACAGGCTATCGGCGCTGCCCAATCCACGGTAATTCGGTTCGGGCTGTCCGAAAGCCCAAAACAGGAAACTAAAACCACCTTCCTCCAATCGCTACGTAACATCGCCTCCAACGCGCTATTGCGCTGGATGGACGCTGCCGTAATCCTCTCCGATGACGACCCTCGTTATCCGCCCTTGCTGGGCACCGGCGGCAATGACGGTCGCTTGGACTTCACCAACAATTTCATGCAACGACTGTCCGACCTCTTCGAGATGGCCACTGGCGCGCCGCGCGCCGGCTCACGTGAAAGTCTCGAATCCGCTCTTTTCGGCGCAGTTACCGATGCGCTCTCCGATTGTGCAATAGGTCAATTCTCGCCCGGTGCAGCGGGTGGCCCTAACGCTGTTTCGGGATTTGAAGGCGATGCCCGCATCAATGCCTGGGATTTCGTGTTGATGTTAGAAGATGCAGCCCTGTTTGCTGCTTCGGCTGCGCGCAGACTCGAATCCAGCGACCCCGCGATCCTCGCCGCGCCGTTTACCGTCCGCAGCCGCGCGGGGACTTCGGGATCGGCGAGTGCGCAAGACGATGCAAGCGCCCGCGGCGAAATCTGGATGCCGTTGTGGAGCGCGCCGTGCAACCTCGACGAGCTGTGCTGTTTATTGACGGAGGGCCGGGCTGCGCTCAACGGTCGGCCCTCGCGCGATGGATTGGACTTCGCCCGCGCGGTAGCGCAACTCGGCGTGGACCGTGGCATCAGCAGCTTTCAAAGATATAGTTTTTTGATGCGCTCGGGCAAGGCGTTCCTAACCACACCTTTGAGCCGAATGAAGGTACGCCGCAATCCCGATGCTGACCTCATCACCGACCTTGAACGCCGCAATTGGCTGGCCTCCGTGCAGCGTTATGCGCGTGACGAGAACGCCCCTAACGCCTTCCGCACCGCCGCCCATCAACTTGATGCTGCCCTGTTTGCATTGACGCAACAAGCCAGCCGCACCGCAATGCAAACCGTGCTTCGGCGCGTGGGGAAGATCGAAGCGGCGCTGAACGCCAGTCCCAAATCGCAAGAATCCGTACGTGTTCCTGTTCCGCGCCTGTCATTGCCTTGGGCGATCAAGGCAGATGACCAGTCCGCCGAATTCCGCATTGCTGCGGCGCTTGCCGGCTTGTGCCTGCGGGACAACAAAGGTCGGCGAGTTCTACATGCCCGCCGTCACCTTACAAACGTCAGCGAGACGCTGAGCGCTGAAGGCAACCGCAAATGGGACCCCGCGTCCCGCCTCGCCGCCTGGGGGCCGGGGCCGCTCGCCGGAAATCTCGCCGCCCTCCTACACCGACGTCGGCTGGAAGCGATAGCGCTGGGTGCAGAAGGCGAAGTGCTGGCCAGCCAAACGGGCGCTACCCGCAGCGATGTGGCTGCGTTCCTCAATGGCGCCACCGACAACGCCTGCATCGGCGAGCTCCTCGCCGGTCTTACGTGCGCGGACTGGCGCGGCGCTCAGCCGCCAAACGGAGATAAAGAAGCCGTGCTGCCGCCAGTGTTCGCGCTGCTAAAGGTCTTCTTTACGCCAGAGTCCTTTCTGCGTGCCTTGAAGTGGCTGCCGCCTGATCGGAGTTTACACTTGCCCGCCGAGATACCCGCGCGCCTGGCCGCCAACGACGCGGAGGCCGCTGTCAAGCTCGCCTGGCAACGCCTGCGTGCGCTCGGCGTGAAGCTACCGGGGCGCAATTCGCCCTGCGTCGTGGTTGACCGCGGTTCGCGCTGGCTCGCCGCCCTGTGCATTCCCCTCACCTTTGCGGAAACCGGCCGGATGCTGCGCAGCCTCGACTTAAGCCCGGAATCTGAACGCGCCGATATTCCACCAACCGAGCTCAATGCCTGATCAGGAGAACCGCCATGTCCCAAACACTCGATGAAAAGCTCAAACCCCTCGCCACCGCCCCGCGCCTGTTAAAGGCGAAGAAGGTAGGACTAGCAAAGAGGGTTTCGGCAACGTGCCGTTCGCTCGCTCTGAGTTCACCTCACCGAAGATCACGGCCTACTTCAATCTTGACCTCACCCAGATTTGTGCCTTTGGCCTCGGCGATGCCGTAACGCGCCTGTTGATTGTGTTGGCGTTGTTCAAGATCCAGGCCTTGCTGTATTCGGGCTTGCGCTTGCGTACTGCCTGTGATCTTGAGGTAACAGACTCCGGCCTTGTCGTAAAGCGGCCAGAAAGCTTCGTGGTGCCGTCGCTTGTCGGACTCGAAGCGGCTCTACCGAGCTTGATCGAAGCGGTGGCCACCGAACAGAACTGGCCTGTGGATCGCGTCGCTAGAGTGACTTGGGATGGGTCAGCCAAGTCCAAGAAGGAGAGCACGAAAGGCGCCGAACAGTCTACAGAAATTGCCACTAACGAGTAGTCTATGCTCGGCATATCTTTCACCTTCCCAGCTGGGCGGTACCATGCCACGCCCTGGGGTCGTCACGTCAATGAAGCAGACGTGGCCTGGCCTCCAGACCTGTGGCGCATCGCCCGCGCGCTAATCGCGGTGTGGCATCGCAAACTGAATCCCAAGGAATACCCACGCGAGCAACTTCATGCACTACTGGCACGGCTTGCCGAAGCCGAACCACCCTCGTTCCGCTTGTCGGAGGTTGCAATCCACGCCCACACTCGGCACTACATGCCCGGCAAGGGCGGCAGGCGCACATTGGTGTTCGATGCCTTTGCACGGGTTGCCAACGACGATCCTATTGTGATCGCCTGGCCGAACCTGGAACTCACGAGTCCGCAAACCGACCTGCTTGAGAATCTGGGCTTCCTGGGTCGCGCCGAATCCTGGGTGGATGCGCGGCGCACGGACGAAGTGCTTGAACCCAATTGCCTGCCTGCGACCGAATACGTGGATACCGAAACTGGAGAAGTGACCGGCGAAATCGTGCGTTTGCTCGTGCCGCGCAAACCGCACGACTACTTCGCGTTCCGCCACAACAAACTTAACGCTGCGGGAATCCAGTCTGACATGGAAGCACGCGCGCGCCGGCTCAATGCCACCCAAAAGAAGCTGACCCTCACACTGCCCCCAGAGTGGCTTGATGCTATCAGCGTCGAAACGGGGGACCTGCAAGCTGCGGGCTGGAGCGCTCCGCCCTGCGCCCAAGCCGCGAGTTATCGCCGACCGCTACACGCGCTTGTCGCTACCGCGCCTAAGGTCACGCGCAAGCGCGCTTTCACGAGAAGAATGGCCGCAGTCACCACCGCGCGCTATGCGCTCTGCGGTAAGCCCTTACCACGCATTGAAGACGCGCTACGCATCGGCGAAGCACTACGCTTTGCTGCGATGGGCCGTGCGAAGCGTCTACTCGGCGCATATGCGCTGCCCAAGGAACTCTCTCTGGCCATGATCTAGGCGACGACAACCGCCATGGTCACGCCTTCTGGTTGCCTGATCCAGGCACTAAGAATGCGCGTCAAAATAACTTAACTATTTTCTCTTCCGTGTTGGCAAGATGGCATAGTTCCATTCGCCTGCATCTTGCACAACCACCTTAAAGCATGACTCTAAAAATAAATCAACTTATTT
>JBOIEG010000950.1:0-4550 GCA_050740915.1 Gammaproteobacteria bacterium
GGACATCATCAAGAAGATCGAGCGGGCGCGGGTCAAGATGGAGCAGATCAAGCCCAGATCCACCCTGCCCCGAGGGAAAAAGAAGGCGGCTTAACTGTAAAGTTATTTAAGGGACACTACACTAGAATGTCCAATGCACTAGGAGGAAAGCGCGAATGAGTGTCGTCAATCCCAATATTCGCTTCACCTATGAGGACTACAAGTCCCTGCCGGAATCCATGGAGAAACGCTATGAATTATTGGATGGAGATCTGCTGATGGTTCCGGCCCCCACGACCTACCACCAATTCGTGTCGCGCAATCTTGAATTTATCTTGCACAGCTTCGCCCGAACCCACGGCCTCGGCAACGTCTTGTATGCGCCGGTCGATGTCGTCTTAGGCACGGGCAAGGACCGCGAGGTGGTCCAACCCGATGTTCTGTTCATCAGCCGGGGGCGCACGGCGATCATCGCGCCAGCGGAGATCCAAGGGGCACCCGACTTGATCGTGGAGGTGCTATCGCCAGGCACCGAGGAGCGCGACCGCGGCTACAAGCGGCATCTCTACGGGCGTTATGGCGTGCTTGAGTATTGGATCGTCGATCCCGAGGCGGAAACCATCGACGTTATTCGAGCGGCCGGTGCCGAATTCGAATTGGCAATGACTTGCGGCGTCAACCAGACGCTGAGCTCCTCCATTTTCCCCGGCTTGGAAATCGATCTTCACGAAGTCTTTCGCGTGCGCTGAGAGCTTGTGAATAAATCGTCGCGAGCGAAGGGAAGTCGCATTCCACCGGAGCGCAGGACCGTTTCGCCTGGATCGAAACGGAGCGTGAGCCCCATAGGGGCGAGTCCCAAGGATTCCGAGCACCGCCGGAACGCGAGATCCCGAGCGAAGTAGATTTTTTCACAAGCTCTGACCGGCATCGCGACCAGCCAGCGCAATCATCGGCGCGCCCGCCGCAGGCGGACGAGACTAGGGTTGACGGCCTCGGCCTTGATCGGGAATGTGGCTTCGAGAGTGCTGAGAAAGAGAGGCGGGCGGCGATCTCAGCATAGGGCAGGCCTTCGAGCTTGTGCAAGATGAAGGCGTGTTGGCAGGGTGCGGGGAGCTCGGCGAGGACCGCAACGAAGCGCTCGAACGCCCAGGCGCCCTCGGCGATGGTCTCCGGATCGGGGGCGGGCGATCCCTGGGCATCGAGATCCACCCCGGATCCCAGGCGGCGGGCCTGACGCTGATCTCTGCGCACGTGGTCCACGGCCAGATTGGCGGCGGTCTTGTAGAGAAAGGCACGCGGATGCTGCAACGTTTCCGCATTGGGGTGCTGGAGCAGACGGAGGTAGGCCTCCTGCACCACATCCTCGGCCTCCTGTGCGCCGACGCGCGGCTGAACGAAGGTGTGGATCTCCCGGGCGTAGCGCCGAAAGAGCGTGTCCATGAAGTGAGGTTTGCGAGCAGCCATCGGCTCACCGGAGAGACAAAGTCCATGAGAGTGCGATTCTAAACAATCATAAGGATTTTCATAGATGTGACAAATTGTCGCAGGGGTTGGCTCCGGGTCTCGCGGAAGCAAGCAAGGA
Source organism: Gammaproteobacteria bacterium (assembly GCA_050740915.1). Classification (GTDB taxonomy): domain Bacteria; phylum Pseudomonadota; class Gammaproteobacteria; order JBOHHR01; family JBOHHR01; genus JBOHHR01. The sequence continues at coordinate 1,562 of JBOIEG010000950.1, forward strand.
TGCGCTATGCGCACGCTGATAGGCCGAAGACGTTTCCGAGTGCTTACGGTGAACCCGATGCACGTCCCCACGCGCACGGCGCGCCCGAGGAAGGCTGCTCGTCGGGTCGCCCAGGACGCTATCCCACCGGAAACTCTACCACCATGGGCACAAAATAATGGTCGATAAAAAGGAAAAAAAAGATCCCCGCCAAGTACAGTATCGAGTAGCGAAAAGTCCTGATCGCCAGCCGCTCGGAATGGTCCCGTTGCATACGGATGGCGTAGCACAGAAACCAGCTACTCAAAGGCACAGCGCCAATCAGATAGAGGGGGCCGCTCATATAGGTGACATACGGCAACAAGGACGCGATAAACAGGATGATCGTGTAGAGCAGGATCTGCAGGCGTGTGAAACGCAACCCATGGGTGACCGGCAGCATGGGCACTCGCGCGCTGGCATACTCGTGCCAGCGATAGATCGCCAGTGACCAAAAATGCGGCGGCGTCCAGGCAAAGATAATTAAAAACAGCAGCAAGGCCTGCGGATCGATAGAACCGGTGGCGGACGTCCATCCCAGCACCGGGGGCGCCGCGCCAGCGGCTCCGCCTATCACGATGTTCTGCGGGGTCGCCCGTTTAAGATAAACGGTATAAACGATCGCGTATCCGATCAAGGAGAACAAGGTAAGCACGGCCGTTAACACGTTAACAAAGCCCGCCAGTAACACCATGGAGAACGCTCCAAGCAGGGAAGCAAAGCAAAGGGCGGTGCGTCGTTCGATCTGCCCGGCGGGCAGGGGACGATGATGCGTGCGCGCCATCAAGGCATCGATGCGGTGATCTGCGACCTGATTGAATGCCGCCGCGGATGCCGCTGCGAGACCGATTCCGAGCATCGCGGCCAAAGCGCTAGCGAATGGTACCCCTTCTGTGGGCGCGAGAAACATGCCGGCCATCGCGGTAAACACGATCAAGGCGACGATGCGCGGCTTGCACAGCTCGAGAAAGTCCTGCCAGCTGACTTCATCCCGTGCGTCAAGCATGTGTCCACGTGCCATGTTCCTTGTTTTCTCCGATTTTGTCGCGTGCGTTAGCCACCGCCGTTCAGGCCCTTGTCGATGCCTGTAACAAGCGGCGCAAATCCTTAACCATCCCAAGAAAATGAGAAGCGTCCGGGTAGGCCAGAATCAAGCGTCCTTCCGGGTCTATGATATAGAATTTTTCGGCCTCGCGATCAAAGAGCTCCATTCCGAACTGGGCCAAAAACTCCGCAAGGCCCGCTTCTATCGTCAGCACCAGGGGCTTGGGGTATTCTCCGAGCAGGTTTTTATCCACCGATCCCGATCCCTTTGGGAGAAACAGCACGCGCTGTACGCGCAGCACGTTTTTCCCAAGGGCTAACTGGACACGGCGCATGGTCATTAAGCTATCGCGGCAGCGGGCATCACAGGGTTTGGCCGCAAAAGCCGCGATACGCCACCTACCCCGAAAACCATCGACCGCAAGAGCTTGCCCATTGGGCAAACGCAACCCCGAGGTCTTGAGGAGCACCGTGGGCATCACAAGCTTTCCGACATTGACCGTCGCCTCGGGCTGCCATGCGATCCCCGAGAAAGTCAACAACCAGGCGGCCGCCAGTGGCGCGACACAGGCCCCCAAGATAGCGAGCGGAATGAGTTGCCGCCGCCCGCGGTCCGATGATCCGCCGGTCACCGCGGTTTATCGAGCTGTTCCGTTCCCTTGCGACGGATCGAGCAAGAACGCAGGCATAGCGCCAATACCACCGCCGCGAAGGCAAACCACTGCACGGCATAGGCGACATGGCGTTCTTCCCCCGTCCCAGGGATCCGCCACTCGCGCCTATATCCAGAGGAAACCGCGGGATCCAGCTCGATTACAAAGGGCAAAAGCCGGTGCTTCACGTCACCAGCGAGCCGTTCCGGATCCAGGATTAACACCCGCCACACGGTTGCGCTTAGCCGCTCCGGCTCATCTTTACCCAGCGTTATCCCGGAACGGTAAGGCGGTCTAGCCAGTCCCGTTATTTCCGTCGCTCCTTCCTCAGTAACTATCCGCGGCACCCAATACCGGTCGCCTTGCAAAGGGATCCAGCCCCGATTGACCAGCACCCAAGGACCCCGTGGCTCCACACGAAAAGGGGTTAACACAAAATATCCGGGGATCCCATGCACAATCTGGTTATCCAGCAGTACCGTCACCCTCGGATCGTAATGCCCACGCGCCCGTACTCGCCGCCAAGCGACGAGAGCCCCGTCTTCCCATCGATCGAAGTCTTCGGGTTCCAACGGGCTCAGGCTGGAGCGCTTCAAATAAATCCCTTTCAGCTCGTGCTTTTGCTCGGCGCGATCCAGCTGCCATACGCCCAAACCCGAAAAAACGCGAGCAGCAACGCGGCGCCGCCCATCAACCAGGGATCGAAACACCGTCGACTCAGAGCCTGTGAAAAAATCTGCTGCGCTCGGCATCTCATGTTCCGGCGGTGCTCGGGATCCCCTTGCTCGTCCCATCCTTGGGACTCGCCCCTGCGGGGCTTGCGCGCCGTTTCGCTCCCGGCGAAACGGTCCTCCGCTCCGGCGGAACGGGACCTCCCTTCGCTCGCGACGATTTTTTCACAAGCTCTCATTTCTGGATCCCACAAACCACTCGGTGACGGTAACGATTGGGTTTAAACTAAGGGATCAAACAAACCCACCGAGATCGCCTTCTTGAACCCGATCAAGCTCATCATCGTCGCCGCTCTTCTCGCGATTGTTTTCAGTCTGGGGCTCGCCTTTTGGCGTTTAATGCACGATAAGGGGAGATCGGACAGGATGATTAAGGCCCTGACCGCGCGTGTTATTCTGTCGATTGGGTTATTTATATTGCCTCCTCCGCAGAATTTGTGGGTACTGATCTGAGGCGTATTTATGCATCTGATTCATTACTTGGAATAAAGTTACGTTCTATAGGTCCGAAATTTTGGGTATCAAAAAATCTGTTGGGCTGTG
>JBOIEG010000951.1:0-2058 GCA_050740915.1 Gammaproteobacteria bacterium
CACAGCCCAACAGATTTTTTGATACCCAAAATTTCGGACCTATAGAACGTAACTTTATTCCAAGTAATGAATCAGATGCATAAATACGCCTCAGATCAGTACCACAAATTCTGCGGAGGAGGCAAAATTCTTATTCTCCTGCCTCAACAACATGGGCAATGCCCCCGGGGAAAGGCGCAGCATGAATCCACCTTATAACGGCACAATCTTCATCGCAGGAAACATCATCACCGCCGATGATCCAACGGCCTTCGTCAGCATCACGGACGCTGGCCATGGAGAGAGTGATGTTCGACCGTCGGTTGAATACTTTCAAGAAGTTCGACGCCTACCTGTTCGACGCCAAGTTCGATGACAAATTGGCTGCACAGATCCAGGTCAATCCTGAATTCGGCAGTCAAGAAGCCGCACGACTCGAGGCGCAGAAATACGGCCCGGCGATCGGCAGATTGCCAACGGCGCTGCGAGCTTCGGTAGAGAGTGTCTGGATTCACCGAGGCCTCAATCCGTTCGGCGGCGGGAACGCGAGCTTGCTGATCCACACCGAACAAGCGGAGCAATACCAGAAGGACGGGATTCTGGAAGAAGCCCTCGTCCACGAGGCAGCGCACACGTCGCTAGAGGGGCACACCAACGCAGAGGATTGGACTTTAGCGCAGAAGGACGATGATGCCTTTATCTCCATTTATGCGCGCGACAACCCAGTTCGAGAAGACGTAGCCGAGAGCTTTTTGCCCTATCTGGCTCTGCGCTTTCATCCGAATCGAATCTCCCAGACGAACACGACCAAGATTCTGAAGACAATCCCAAAACGAATCGCCTACTTCGATGCTCAGGGATTCGCCATACACCCACAGTGGCCCCAGCGTTTCCGCCGCTGAAGCTGGAGCTGGTCAAGGCCAGTGCGTCGTCCGGACTGGCTGAGCCCTACAACGGCAGGCCGCAGACAAGCCGAGCGTCTCATCGAAGGGCCGCACGACGGAGCGTGGTTCTGGAACAGCGACGATCGGGGCAAGGATCCTACTCCGTGGTTCTCGGTCATGCTCGAGAAGCCGTCTGTCGTCGAGTGGCTCTACATTCGCTGGAAGGCGAAGTATGGGAGCGTCGGCCCACGAGCGATGAAGTACAGAGTCTTGTCCTCTCTGGACGGCACGAGCTGGACGGAGACCGGAGTCGACCAGAGCCAGGTGCCGGGACTGTCGCCGGAGCTCGCGATCGAAGTGCTGCCCGGCTGGGCCGCCCCGACGCGGTACATCAAAGTGGAAATGAGCGAGAGCTCGTATGGAAAGGACGGCTATTTCAGCTGTCGCTACGTGCTCGTGACGGGGCGCCCCGTCTGAGTCCGCCCTGCCCTGCTGGCTCCCCGCGCGACGCTCGCCGCGTTGGGAGCCGGCAGCCAATGACCGAGCTAGCGCTTCCGTCCCCTCATTCCGCCGAAACTCCCGCAAATCTGGTGAGATGGTCGCTCACCCGCGATCCCAGGACTCGAGGTGCTGGGAAAGCGCCGTTCGCCTGCGGTTGCGTGTAGCCTAGGCTGCGTCGTCTTGACGCTGGACCAATCAACAGAGGCCGCAAGCGATGTGATCGTTCGAATAATGTGTGGTGCTTGCCGAATGACCCGAAACCATCGCGTGACTGAATAGCAGGGTTTGCGATCGAGGACGCAATTTGCGAGTAGATGTCGTCAGTGCTGATTTCAGTTGTCATAAGTCTGTGTCGCTAACGTTGAGTTGACCGGCACGCGGCTTTTTGCGCGTCCGGTGCAGCGCCTTGTTAGGCGTACTGCCTGTGAAAACCGCGACAGGCACCTGGCGAGCGGCTGCTAGGGACTTACGAAGTGCCTTGATACGCTCAATCTCGTGCATGGTTTGAGCCGTGAAATACGACTCACCGCAATGAGGGCATGACCACATCGGAATACCCTCTATCACAAGAAGTTGAGGACCTCGACCAAAGCTCCGGGTGACCTCACGACGCTGAACCCCAGCTTGCCCGCATGAGGCGGCAATGTTCGCTAGACGAGATAGACGGCAATGACGACAAGCCTTCCGGTGGGAC
>JBOIEG010000952.1:0-1201 GCA_050740915.1 Gammaproteobacteria bacterium
AGGGACAAGAATTGCTGAACGCCGGTTGTTACCTCGAACTCGTCGAGAACGAAAAGCTCGTTTGGACCAATGCCCTCGCGCCCGGCTACCGGCCATGCAAAGCGCCGGAGGCGATGTCCTGCGTTACATTCTTCTTTACCGTGCTCATTGCGCTTGAACCCCAAGGAAATGGAACAAAGTACACGGCGCTCGTTCTTCACAGTGAAGAAGAAGCGCGCAAGAAACACGAAGAGATGGGATTTCATGAGGGTTGGGGGAAAGCCCTCGATCAACTCGTTGAAGTCGTCAAGAAAACTTGAGCACGCAGGAGATTAGACATGCCTAAGCTCCGCTTCACAATCTCAATGTCGCTCGACGGTTTTGTTGCCGGGCCCAGCCAGAGCGTAGAGAACCCACTCGGGGTCGGCGGCATGCGCCTGCACCAGTGGGCGTTCCCACTCGCGGTCTGGCGCTCGACGCACGGCCTTCAAGGCGGAGAGGTCAACGAAAGCAATCGGGTTGTCGAGGAGTCGCTCGCCAACATCGGCGCCACGGTGATGGGGCGCAACATGTTCGGTAGTCACCCCGGCCCTTGGAATGCGAAGAATCCATGGAATGGCTGGTGGGGGAAGAATCCGCCGTTTCATCACCCAGCGTTTGTGTTGACGCATTACGCGTGTGAACCGCTCGAGCTTGAAGGCGGGACGACGGTTCACGTTCGTCACCGGGGGCATCGAGACGGCACTGGAATTGGCGCTGCATGCCGCGAACGGCAAAGGCGTATCGCTTGCCGGCGGCGCGCGCGCCGCGCAACAGTACTTCGCTGCCGGCCTAGTGGACGAGATGGAGATCCATCTCGTGCCCACACTGCTCGGCAGCGGGGAACGGCTGTTCGATGATGTCGGCGACGACCTGCACGGCCTCGAACTGGTGCGCACGATCGCCGCGCCGAAGGTGACACACCTCAAGTTTGCAAGGCGCTGAGAAGTTACGATGATTTCAACGCGACGACGGGAGCCTTCATCATGACAACGGACAATACAGCGCATCCACGAGTTCGTAGGGTGTGCATCGGACCCCGATTCGCTTGGTGCGGGAAAGGCGTGCGGCGGGCAGGGCGGAGGAAAACATGGAAAGAACAGAAACGAAGAGGAGGAAAAAATAGAGGGGGCAATGGCTGTTGTTTGCACTCTATTCCGAGCGGCACCCTTATGGTTTGCAA
>JBOIEG010000953.1:0-5591 GCA_050740915.1 Gammaproteobacteria bacterium
CTTGATGAGCTCCCTGCCGCCCCAGCGCAAGAGATAGCCCAGGCCCAGGGCGCTCGCGATCTCGGCAACGCGCTGGCGGTTGAGCTCCTGATTATAGATAGAGGCAATGGCCTGCAGCATCTTCGCCTGCAGTGACAATACGAACGGGACGCTGACCATGGGGATCGGAATCGCCTCCAGACCTCCGGCGAGGAAGGCATAGGTCAGGATGTGGGGGTGCGCGCTCTGGGCATAGATGTCGCGGAGCTGTTCCACGTGTTCGGTGCTCTGGAACAGCGCCCGTAACCCCAAAGGCAGGGCGGTCTCGATCGCCGCCCATAGTGCGTCGAGCCCATAATGGACCGGCGCGTAGCCGTCTTCGGGCAAGGTGAAATCCAGCGCCACAAAAGCCGCCTCGATATCGGCAAACCACTCCCGCTGCTTAAGCAGCGAGCGTGCAAGATCCTTGGGCACGGTCGGCGGCCAAGGAGCACGGGCATAGGGATAGGGATCGAGATGCGGCGTAGCTCGGTCGGGATAGCCTTCATGCAGAGTGGTCTGAACCACGATCACCGGCCACCCTGAGTGTTCCCTTAGGATCGCCCGCAAGGCCTGTAACACCTCCTGTTGCGCGTGATCCATCGCTCTCATCACGACCATCAAGAGATGTGCCTGCTGCCCGAATAAACGCATGTCCTCGGTCGGGTCGTAATCGACCTCGCCCAGACCCCGGGTGTCCAGGAAGCGGACGAAACAGTGCGTTGTGTCGGGGAAGTCGTAGAGGCGCGCGGTACGCGTGCAGGGTTGGAAACCGTTGCCGATGGCGGCATCGTCGCGGCCCGTGAGCGCTCGGATCAGGGCGCTCTTGCCAGATTGGGCCTTGCCGAGCAGCCAGATCACCGGGAGCGGCAGGGTCTGTTTGACCGCGTCGAGTTTTTCCGCCAGTTTTCTCTCGCTGATCTTGGGCGTGAAGATCGCCCTGCTCAGCACATCGCGGAATTGCTTGGCTCTTGGCATTGCGGTGAAATCGACCTCGGTCGCCATGACCCTATGCTAATGCGCCGTCCAACCGCCATCGACCGCGATCGCGGCGCCGGTGATGGAAGCCGCCTCTTCACCGCATAAAAATACAGTAAGCGCCGAGAGCTCCTCGACGGTGACGAATCGCTTCGTGGGCTGCTCGCCGAGCATAACCTCTCGGACCACCTGATCTTCTGACATTCCGCGCGCGTCGGCGGTATCCTTGATCTGGCCGTCTACCAGTGGTGTCCTCACATATCCCGGGCAGATGGCGTTGCAGGTGATGCCGTATTCGGCAAGCTCTAAGGCCACCACCTTGGTCAAGCCGAGGAGACCGTGCTTAGCCGCGACATAGGCGCACTTGAATGGCGAAGCGACCAAACTGTGGGCCGAGGCGGTGTTGATGATGCGCCCCCAGCGCTTGGCTTTCATGGACGGGACCACGGCGCGCGTCACATGAAAGGCAGCCGATAGATTAATGGCGATGATCGCGTCCCACTTGGCTGGCGGAAATTCCTCGATCGGGTCGACATGCTGGATACCTGCGTTGTTGACCAGGATATCGACGCCGCCAAAGGCTTGCCGAGCCGCCTCCACCATGGCCTCGATCTCTTCGGGCCGGGTCATATCCGCGGCCGAATAGAGGGCCCGCACGCCCTGCTGCGCCTCGATATCGGCGCGCAGGGCCTGCACTGCGGCCGCCTCGCCCAGGCCGTTCAGCATCACGTTACACCCGGCCCCAGCCAAGGCGCGGGCGATCGCAAGACCGATCCCACTGGTCGAGCCGGTCACAATCGCAGATTTCGCTTTCAACATTTCATTCCTCCTGTCATTCAGCAGTGACCCGATTTGTCCCCATTTTTTACCGAAGACGAATTCCTTGAGAGGCTTACGCGGACGCCGCGCGAGATCGCGTCCTTTGAGTCCCTCCGGCAAGGCGTTGGGTTCTCCGGCATACCCAATGGGCGATGCCTGTCATGCGCTCATGACCTTCGGGTATCTCATAAATCTCGCGGGCTTTGTCCGGCAGGATCCCGATCATTTGATGCACACTGCCCTCCCTGCTCCGAAGTTAGAGCAGCAAGCAGTTTCATGAGGGCACCGAAGTCCACCGGCTTGACCATGTGGGCATCGAACCCGGCGTCTTTCGACTTACGGCGGTCTTCTTCTTGACCCCAGCCGGTCACGGCCACCAGCACCATGGTCTTGCCCCAGGGCTGCTCCCGGATGCGGCGGGCGGCGTCGCGGCCGTTCAACTGCGGCAAGCCGAGGTCGAGCAGCACCACGTCGGGACGGAACCGCTCGGCGGCTTCCACCGCCTCCAGTCCGTCGTGGGCCGTGTGCGTCTCGTTGCCGCTGATCTGCAACAGCACGGCCAGAGACGCCGCCGAGTCCGTGTTGTCATCGACGATGAGGATGCGGCGCTTAGTGGCGAGTGGTGAGTGGCGAGACGATCGCCGCCCACCTCTTCTTTCTCACCACTCACGACTCGCCACTCGTCACTCGGTAGCGGCAAACGCACCACGAACTCGCTCCCCTGACCGATACCGGCACTGTGGGCTTCCAGCGTGCCATCGTGCAGCTCCACCAACTCTCTTACCAATGTTAGGCCGATGCCCAGTCCGCTATGCGTCCGCTCCAGCGAGGTATCGACCTGCATGAACATGTCGAAGATGCGGGGAAGTTGGTCCTCGGCGATGCCGATGCCGCTGTCGCGTACTCGAATAACTGCAAAAGGAGTGGCGAGTGGTGAGTGGTGAGTGCCGGGAGGAGAAGTGGTGAGTGGCGAGTGGCGAGTGGCGAGAAGATCACCTCCGGACACTCTGGTCTCGCCACTCATCACTCGCCACTCGCCACTCTTTTCATTACCCTTTGCCACACCTTGAGCTCCCGATAGTGTTGCACGGTCATCGCGAAATTCTCCTGTCTTTTCCTCACTCACCACTCGCCACTCGACACTCACTACTACTTCGATGCGACCGCCCTTGTCGGTGAACTTGCAGGCGTTGTTCAAGAGGTTGCCCACCACCTGAGCCAATCGAGTTGGGTCGGCGTTCAGGTACAACGGCGGCGGCGGCAACGTGATGCTCAGGTCGTGTTTGGCACACTCCATAGCAGGGCGGCAGGCTTCGACCGCATGGTGTACGATCGACGCCAGTTCGACCCGTTCCTTGCGGAGTTCGATCTTGCCCCGGCTGATGCGGCTCACGTCGAGCAGGTCATCCACCAACCGGACCATCTGGCCCACCTGACGCTCTATCATCTCGAAAGAAGTGGCGAGTGGCGAGAAGATCGCCGCCGGACTCTTCCTTCTCACCACTCGTCACGCGCCCCTCGCCACTCTGATTCAGCCGCATGAGTTGCAGGGCGTTGCGGATCGGGGCGAGGGGGTTACGGAGCTCGTGGGCCAGCATCGCCAAGAACTCGTTCTTGCGGCGGTCGGATTCCGCAATCGCCGCACGGGCCTGCACCTGGGCGGAAATTTCCCGGAAGTAGCAAACCACACCGTAGCGGCCCTCCGAGAGCGGAATGCGATTGATCTGCCACTCGTAAATCTCGGTCACCCCACGGTCAAGACGCTCCTCGATGCGCTCGGGGGTAATGTACGGTTCACCGGTTTCAAGCGTGTGGCGGAATCGCTGGACGATTTCATCGGCGTATGCTTTTGGCCACAGGATGTGGATTACCTCGTCAAAGTCACGGCCGATCACGTCCGGAATATCTCCGAAGACCTTGAACGTGGTGGGGTCCACGTGCCGAATACGGAAGTCCCCGTCAACCAGGTAGACGCCGAGGGGGGCCTCATAGAGGAGCGTCTCGAACTGGGCGGCATGTCGCCGCAGCGCCTCCTCCGCCCGCTTGCGCTCGGTGATGTCCTGGATCCCGAGGAGAATTTTCGCGGGCTGATCGCCGATGTCGCTCAGCGTGCGGGCGTTGAGCAGCATCGTGCGGCGGCCGATGGTGTCAAAGTCGTGCGTGACCTCGAAGTTGTCGAAGAAACTGTTGCGGGGCAGAGGATGTCTTCCAGCAGTTCGCGCAAGCGGGGAATGTTCCATTGGTGGTTGCCTAATTCGTAAATCAAGCGGCCTTCGGATCCCGAAGGCTCAACTTTGAACGCGTTGTAGAACGCCTCGTTGGCCGTGTGGACGCGCAGATCGGCGTTGAGGATCAGCAGCGGGCCGGGCGCGGTGCTGACGATGGCCTCGGCGTAATCGCGCGCGGCGGCGATAGCGTGCTCGCTCCGTTTCAGCGCGTCGATATCGATCAGCACCAGCACCGCGCCGTCCACTTTGTTGTCGAGGGTCATGTAGGGGCGCACGCGCAGGGAATACCAGCGCCCCGCTTGGTCCTGCACTTCGCGCTCGCGCTCGCGCACGGTGTCGATGACTTCGACGATGAAAGTCTCCAGATACGGGCGGGGGATTGAACCGGGCGCCGGCGACTCACCGGCCCCGGTCGGCAACCCGCCGACCGGAATGGGAGAAGCATTCCGTGCGGAAGCTCGGCCCTGGCGCGCTCGCGACGCTCGGCTCGTTGGGCCCGGCGAGTCGCTGGCGCTGGCCGTTGGCGGGAAAACGAGATGGTGCCGCAAATAGCTGACGGGCCGCCCCGCGTCGGTCGCCAGCAGGTCGAACTGTTTTTCCGCCTGGGCGCTGAAGCGGTGGATGCTCAGGTCGCGTCCGAGCAGAACGACGGCGAGCTTGGTCGAAGTCTGGAGATTGAACAAATCGCCGTGGATGCGGTTCAGCTCGGCGTTACGATTGCCCGTTTCCTCATTGACGGTGGTCAACTCTTCATTGGCCGATTCCAGCTCTTCCTTGGACGTTTCCAGTTCCTCGTTGATGCTCTGCAACTCTTCGTTGGTGGACTGGGCTTCTTCGCTGGACGCCTGGAGCTCCTCGTTGGCCGCTTCGTACTGTTCCTGGATGGATTGAAGATAGTCGCGCATCTCGGAGATCTCGCACTCCAAGTCAGCAACGCGGCCGGACTCTTCCTTCGCGGTAGGGCTTGGTGTTCGCACCGCGCCGCGCGGCTCGATCGCCTTCGGCAACGGCGCATTGTCGCCCGCGTGCCCGAGCTGTTCTGTTTCCTCAAACAAGATCAAAAAGCAGCGCTCCCGCAAATTCTTCAGCGGAATGACTTCCAGATTCACCGTCCGGGTCTTGCCATTCTGTTCGATCCGCACGTTTTCCCTGCGCGCCGCTTTGTTTTCCTTCTTCGCTTGGTTGATCGCGGCGCGCAGCGGCAGCATCAAACCTTGCCGCGCCATCTTCAGCACCTCGAAGCTCGCCTTGCCGGCGGGCGGTTCGAGATACGCGCCGGTCGACCCGCGGAACTGCACGATTTTCAGCTCGGCATCGATGAGCACGCCGGGAGGAGCGAATCGATTGACGGTGATGCGGTCGGCCTCGCGCTGGGCGTCGAGCTCGGCGCGGACTCCTACCGGTCCCTCTCCCGGCCCCATCGCAAGAGGAGCGAGTGGCCCGTGGCGGGGTGCTGGCTCATCGCCGCGCTTATCCGGCAGATGCAACGCTGGAGTCCTCGCGGCTTTCTTGGAATAGATCTTGTGTTTTTTGTCCATCGGCTCAAAC
>JBOIEG010000954.1:0-2901 GCA_050740915.1 Gammaproteobacteria bacterium
GATTTAAAAGAGGCGATCGAGGAATTTAGGCAAGCCTGGAACCAAAATCCCAAGCCCTTCATCTGGACGGCCACCGTCGAGGACATCATCAAGAAGATCGAGCAGGCGCGGGTCAAGATGGAGCAGATCAAGCCCAGATCCACCCTGCCCCGAGGGAAAAAGAAGGCGGCTTAACTGTAAAGTTATTTAAGGGACACTACACTAGGGCTTTCCCGCCAGCTTCACGGAGGGGGTGCCGCTACCGTTTCCGGTGAAGGGCGCCGTACGCTTCGACAACCAAGGCAAGTTTCACCCGCGCAAATATCTCCTGGCCCCTTTTCGTCATTGCCTTGCACGGGCTTTCTCTTTGATAAGTGGAGATATTAAGGCGATCGCGCCGCGCTGGCACGGGTTGTGAGTAAGAACACCGCGACGCGGAGGTACTTTCTATGACGCTTCTTTTTATCATTTTGCTTGTGTTACTCGTCGCCGGTCTTCCGACCTGGCCTTACAGCGGCGGTTGGGGATATTATCCTTCGGGTATACTCGGCACGGTGCTCCTGATCGTGCTCATTCTGATGCTGCTCGGCCGCCTCTAGCGTTTGCTCGGCTTGGTCCCGCACGTCACAGTGTTTTAGCAGTAACCGAGGGAACTCTGATGAACAGTAAACCAATCTTGATTCTCACAACCGCCCTAGGGTGGTTCGTCCTGCCGGTGCAGGCAGTCCCGGCCTTCTCGGAAATTGACAAGGACAAGGATGGCTTCATCTCTGCGACGGAATCCATAGCGATGCCTGGCCTATCGGAACAAATGATCGTGCTAGATAAAAACTCAGACGGCAAGCTGAGCGCCGAGGAGTTTGCGGTCGTGACAAGCCCGGCAGAGCAAGGCATACCCACAGAGAAGGAAGGTGTCGGTGAACCGAGCACTTATTGATAAGCGCGCGGCCACGGAGCGCTTTGACACGGTTGACCGCCTCATTGCCGCGCCCCAAGCGAGCCACTAGTAGTCGTGGGAATAAAACAGCCGCGAGCGGCGTGACAATAGATGACAATAGATGAAGAGAGGATAGAAATGTCGACGAATACGTTTTCGCTTTTTTATTTATGGCGCTCTCTATTACGATGGTCGCGCAGGCCGAAACACCTAGTGAGGGCAGTGCGGCGGCACCCGTTACGCCACATCAAAGACAGGCCGTAGAAGAGATCGAGCCGGGCAGAGAAGCCGCCGAGCAGTCTAAGGCTTCACAGGATGAAGCGACCCAGGCCGTTCCTTCGAGCCCGCATCAGGAGCAAGCACTGGAAGAGCCTGCCATGCAGTTTAACCGTTTGGACCAGGACCAGGACGGAAAGATCTCCAAAGGAGAGGTCAAGGGCGACCAAGACTTGGCCGAAAATTGGGATCGGCTTGATGATAACGGCGATGGAAATCTAAGTCCGGAAGAATTTGAAAAGTTTTTACGACAAAAATCGAGCCCTTAGGTAGCGGTGAGAGGCATTTCGTGCGCGAAGGCCGGTAGTACGCCACAATGCGCACGGCTTCCCGACGTTGTGTCGCTCTCGCCGCTCAGCGATGCTGCTTCGGAGGATAGGAACTTCGAAGCCGACGTTCTCGACTACCTTCACAACAAAACGAGCAGACTTATAGCGTCCTTCAGATAGGAGCATCCCGTGGGAGCAGAAGAAGGCGTTCACCGGCAACCCCCCTGATTTCCGCCTTACTGCAGCATTTCAGCATTCGTTCTGAGCGATAAATGAAGACTCAAAGTGCTCGCTGCGATCGCTATTCTTGGCGTCATTGCGTTTTTCCTCTTTATCTACTCGGGCGTATACAACGTCGCGGCCACTGAGCCGCACATCGGCTTCACGTACTGGGTTTTCAATACAACGATGAAGAACTCGGTGCAATCTCGGGCGGACGAGATCAAAGTGCCTCCGCTCTTGGATCCTTCTCTGATGAAGAAAGGCTTTATGCACTACCGGGAGACATGCGTAACGTGCCACGGAGCACCCGGAGTTAAACCGTTCGAGATTGGGAAGGGGCTTATGCCTGAACCTCCCGATCTTGCGAAATCAGCTGAAAAATGGACGCCCGCTGAACTCTATTGGATCATCAAGCATGGCATCAAAATGACTGGAATGCCTGCATGGGGATCCGGGCATAAGGAAGAGGAGTTGTGGGCGCTCGCAGCTTTCGTAAAGCGCCTTCCCGAGTTATCGCCAGAACAGTATCAGACAATGGAACAAGAGGCTGGGGATAAAGGCCAAAGTCCCAGGGCAGGACAGAATCACTAACGTGACAAGCAAGCTTCCAATCACGCCGCGAAAACTGGACGGAAGGCATCCTGGGGGTGGTCGAATAGCCAGATGATGCGGGCAAACACGGCCAGGGGTACCTGCTTTCTACGATTCTGAGCGCTTTCTTTGGTGACGCCCTAAACCTGCTGGGATTTAGGTGAGATGCAATCCTTGGATTTTGGACGTGTGAGAGCGTTCAGATCACTTAACGAGAAAGGAGCATTTCCGGGGTACCCTTCGGCGCCGTTGGTTTGGCCCTCGGCCAGGGCTCGCCGCCCCTGGAGGTGGTGGTCGCCTCGAGCGCAGATGCGCCGAACGCCACGACGCTCCGCTCGGCGATGCCCCCAGTATGAAGCTCATTGCCCCGGACTAAACTGTTACCTATGTGTCTGGACCGTAGCCTCCGCGCCTCTCGTGCGCGATATCCCGATGCTCAGCCCGGAAGATCTCCACTTCGAAATCAAGCACTATCAGTTTTGTGTCATCGATCCTGAGGCCGGTCGTGTCCTTTCGGCAGGTCTGTGGAGGCGCCGTCAGATCCTCCTTGGCCGAGATTCCAGTGCGCCTATCGAGGCGCAGAATCCGAGCCAGGACTGTGCGCGAGAGGACAGCTATCTGGCCTGC
>JBOIEG010000955.1:0-5016 GCA_050740915.1 Gammaproteobacteria bacterium
CGTCTCCTCCTGGTCGGGGACGACGAGGGAGCGGTTGGCGAGGGTGCGCAAGGCGGTGTCCACCGGCGCCTCGTCGAGGCCGGCCAGCTCGACGATGTGCTGTACTTTCGCCGACAGGGTGAAGTAGGTGAGGGCCACGAGGACACGTGCTTCCTCCGCAGTGAACTCTCGCGCGAGGTCGCCGAAGATGAACTCCAATGGGTCGTTGTCCGGCGGGCAACTGCGCAGGAAGTGCAGTGCATCGGTGAAGGTGCGGCAGCTTCCGCGACCGAGCTGGCCGGCCACCCAGCGTAGAAGTAGCGGCTTACCGCCGGTCTGCGTGTAAAGGGTGATGCGGTCCGCCTCGCTGGTCTTCGCGAGTAGCGGATTGCGCCGGGCGAGGTCGGCGAGGATCTCGAGCGCTGCAGCTTGGTCGGGTTTTTCCAGGATGAGAAGTTCCGAGCCGGAGCCGATGCGGCGGCGGCTGGTGAGGATGGCCTTGCAGCTCTGCGGCAGGCGCTTGACGAAGGTGAAGAGCTGGTCGCGGTCGTACTTGGGAAGGGATTCGAGGTTGTCGAGGATGAGCAGCGCCTGCGCGGGGCGGAGGGCTTCGAGCAGGAGCCGGATACGCTGGTCCTCCGGCGCCTTCGTGATCTCCGGCTTCCCCAGCTCGCGGGCGAGCTCGTTGAGCATTTCGAGCAGCCCCGGCAGGATGAGGCCAGTGAGCTTGCGCTCGCCATCGTCGTCCAGCTCCCGGTCTTTCACCGAGAGGAAGATGATGCGCTGGAACTGGCCAGGTGGGCAGTCGTAGGCGGCGCGCACGGCGAGCGAGGTCTTCCCCATCCCACCTGGCCCATCGATAAGCGCCCCCCCAGGTGCGGTTCTCCGGGTCGAGGGCCTCGCCAACGGCGGCGAGTTCCTTTTCGCGACCGAAGAAAGGCTGGAGGCGCGGGAGGTTGTTGGGGGTGGAGGTCTTAAGGACGGCTGCGCTGGCGGGAGCGAGGTGGGTGTAGTGCTCCTTGGGGTGGCCCTCGTTGAGAGCGAGGCGTTCGAGGATGAGGCTGGCGGTTTGCTCCGGCGTTTTCTGGTCGAGTTCGATGAACCCGGCGGTGGAGTAGAGGCCGGTGACCAATTCGTGATCGAACCGGCAGAGCATCACCTCGTCATCCTTGCGCGTGCTCAGCAGATCGTGGATCGCGGCCCATTCCAAGCCGGTCCATTGCTTCACGTCGTAGTCGGGACAGACCACCACGACGACGAGGTCGGATTTTTTGTGATAAAGCTCTGGCAGATAGATGCCGAGGTTACGCCGCGCGAATTCGGCTTCATGGAACTTGTCGTAGAGGATGGCTGCCTCACCGAAGCGTTTCGCGAGAATGGCCGCGACTTGCGCGACATACTCCCGCTTTTCCCCCGCAAAGGAGAACGCGATGCGGAAGCGTTTGGCACTCATCTCAGCAGACATCGCCCATTCTTCGGCATATAGCCGAGGAAGACATATCGCGAGTCAGAGTTTGTGAAAAAACCTACTGCGCTCGGGATCTCGCGTTCCGGCGGTGCTCGGAATCCTCATGTATTTCAATATACACTGCGGTTCCTGCGCTCCGACGGAACGCGACCTTCCTTCGCTCGCGACGGTTTTTTCACAAACTCTCACCTCATAGCGTTGTTCCATTTCTGTCCAGCCAGTCTTTAGCTTCATTCGGCGGAACGCCCACGAGGGGCTTCCGCCCTACCTGAGCCGATAAGACCTCTGTTGTACGTCGCATCGCTAGCGATGATATGCACCGAGGACCGTCACTTATTCGTTATACGCATGCGCCCTTACCAGCAAACCCGATGGTAGATCCCACTACTACGTTGAACCTCAAAGATCCGGTTTAGACAGGCGCGAGACCAGATGGTCCCACGCGATCACCATCCCCGGCAGCACGCTAACCAGGGTCGTGCCCACCAATTCCTGCATCACGGGCTCACCGTACCGCCCATCCACTAAGCGGTAGCAGGTGAGCAGCCGTTCGGCCGGGTGCACGAGCCAGTATTCCCTGACACCAGCGCGCTCGTAGGCGTCGCGCTTGAGCAGGTAGTCGTGACTCGCGGTAGCGGGCGAGAGCACCTCGACCACGAAATCCGGTGCGCCACGCACGCCGCGTCGATCGAGCTTCCCCGCATTGCACACGACCAACACATCCGGCTGCACCACCGTGTGAGATTTCCGTCTTGACCGAAGGGGATACCATTGACGCTAATGATGTTGTTCCTGGCTGGAAACTTCCTGTAAGGAACGTATTTGAATAACGAACCTTGCATTTAAAGGCTCCGCTCTTATAAGGGAACTTCGAAAAATTCCATCCGTGGAATTTGTCGGGTGGCATATCCTGATACCACAGGGCACTTCGAATAATCGAAGTGCCCATCAATCGTTCGCCCAGTCACTTGCGGGCGTCGGTTCGCCTGCCACCTCTCATGGCTTGGTGGCGCAAACCACACCATAACAAGCCAATCCACCCTCCAGCAACTCGATCTGGCGTAAGGCGGCGTGGTAGTTCCGGGTCTGCGCGGGTGTTCTGATCCCCATCCAGTCCAGCGTTTTTTGTATGGGCGTGGTGAGCACCGCGGTTCGATGCATGCGTTCGGCCGAAGGTATCACATTGGAAGTGATGTCGGTAAACGCGACATCGACAAACTCGCTTTCTTCAAGGTAGCTCTGGAACTGAGGTGGAGTAACCAGATTAGGCACCGCCCACCCGTCGAGAAACGCCAGCACGGCCTCCCACTCCACGGCATTGAATGTCGTTTTATGGGCGAATCCGTCGGCCGCTACTAAACGCCCACCTGGGCGCAACAGTCTGTGGGCTTCCTTTATAAAAGCGCGTTTGTCGAGGGCGTAGCAGATGCTCTCTAGCCCCCAAACGACATCGAAGGAGCCGCTCGCAAAGGGGGTCGCGCAGTAGTCCGCAACGCCGAATTCTACCAGGCTTTCGACACCCCGCTTTCTCGCAAACTTCTGCGCCTTGCGCGCCTGTGACTCCGCCAGAGTAACGCCGAATACCTTGATCTGGTGACGCTCCGCTAGCCAGATGGAGCTCCCTCCCAGGCCGCAACCGGCATCCAGAACCACTTGCCCCGGGCAGATGCTAGCCTTCTCCGCCAACATCCGGTTCATGTTGAGCAGAGATCCGCTATGATTCCTCGTCTTCTCGTCCCAATAACCGTAATGGATGGCCAGGTTATGGGTATTTAGCCACAGGACTCGGTAATCGACATAACATTCGTCGTAATAGCGTGCGATAGCGCGCCCCAGCCCGTGCAGGTGGGTGCTACGGCTGTCCCTGTCCGGAGATAAGAAAAAAGAGTGTGGGCTATTTGAGCTTGGCATCCCGTGCTACCCGATCACATCATATGTGCGATATTAAGAAAGCTCCGAACACGTTACCCGTTCGTACTGAGGTATCGAAGTATGAACGAGTAATGCCTTGATTTTCATCGTGACCGTTCGCCCTTCTATAGCCTTCGCCCTTCGATACCTCAGGAGCCTCAGGACAGGCCCTTCGACAAGCTCAGGACAGGCATCAGGGCGAACGGACTCCGACTCTTGTTCAGAGCTTCCTTAATACGATATGCCATCGTTCGATGAGGCATTGAACCCAGGCGAGGCCAGCGACGCCCAAGCCCCCCACGGGCATGGCCTTCAACCGCCGTTTGGTAGCAAGCGCCAGCCGCCATACTTGTTGAATATTTAATGATCACACTCTATTATTATAGAATATATAATTAAATATTATGGAGTTTAGAAGATGGCTACTGTCAATTTCAGCGTGCCTGATGAAGTAAAAGAGCTATTCAACGCCACCTTCGCCCATAAAAACAAAAGTGCCATCATCGCCGAGCTGATGCGAGAGGCCGTGGAGCGCGAGAAAAAGGCCCAGCGTCGTGCCGAGGCGATCGATCGCACTCTGGCGTTGCGCGACCGTACCCCGCCCGTCGGCACAGAGGAGATCCGCAAGGCCCGCGAAGAAGGGCGCCCGTGAGCTGCTATGTGGTCGATGCCAGCGTCATCATCAAGTGGATGGTGCCGGAACGCGAGGCGGAAGCGAACGTCTCTCAGGCACTTGAGCTTCTGTTGGCAATAAAACGGGGCGCTCTACAGCTTCTCCAGCCCGTGCATTGGCTTGCGGAGGTCGCAGCGGTGCTCGCGCGGGTGAGCCAACCGACGGCCGCGGCCAAGATCGCCGCACTAAACCTAACAGAGATCCTCACCGCCGATACCCCGGAGATCTGGGATCTCGCGGTCGAGCTGGCGATTGCGCTCAACCACCACCTGTTCGATACGCTCTATCATGCCGTGGCGCTCCAAACCCAAGGCGTCCAACTGATCACCGCCGACCGGCGCTACTTTGAAAAGGCGCACGATCGGGGGCAGATAATGCTGCTTGATGATCTGAAGCTTTAAGAAAGCTCTGAACAAGTTACCCGTTCGTACTGAGGTATCGAAATATGAACGGGTAATGCCTTGATTTTTATCGTGACCGTTCGCCCTTCTATACCCTTCGCCCTTCGATACCTCAGGAGCTCAGGACAGGCATCAGGGCGAACGGACTCTGAGTCAGAGCTTCCTTAACTACTTTTTGCCCCCGCTTCGGTCGGTGCCCCTTGGAACACGGCTTCTGAAGCCAGCGGGGACTGCTTAGGACGTGGTGAACCAAGGGGGGGGTTTGTGGCGTTTTTTTCCCGGACCTGAGTGCCACGCACCGTCTTTCGCTACCTGGTGGTGCTAGCCGCAGGTGCCCACCTGAAGACAATGACCCACAAATCCGGCAGACGACTCAGTCGATAAATAGCGTTGCATTTCTGACGCTTCGAAGATCCTGCGTCGCTCTCTTGCTCGGAACATAAACAGCATCCCATGGACTAGTGTAGTGTCCCTTAAATAACTTTACAGACTTTCCAGTGATTGCTATGGTCTCGCTCATGCCGAACACCCGCGTGGCGATCAAGTTGCAGCCGGCTGAACGCACGCCGCTGGAGACATGGGGA
>JBOIEG010000956.1:0-2049 GCA_050740915.1 Gammaproteobacteria bacterium
TAGCGCACGCAGAGCATCCGCGGGGTCTGTCACGTTGGCTTTTCAGCACCAACCACAAAGACATCGGAACCCTGTACCTACTCTTTAGTGGGATTATGTTCTTGTTTGGTGGTGCTCAGGCGATGGCGTTCCGAGCAGAGCTCCTGCAGCCTGGGATGCAGTGGATGGATCCGCTGAGCTTCAATCAATTCATCACCATACACGGCTTGGTGATGATTTTTGGGGCTCTGATGCCGGCCTTCGCCGGCTTGGCCAATTGGTTGATCCCGATGATGATAGGAGCGCCGGACATGGCTTTGCCTCGGGTCAATAACTGGGGGTTCTGGGTGCTACCCTTTGCTGCGAGTTTTTTGTTGTTAAGCATCGTGGTTGCCGGGACCCCGGAAGGGGGTGGACGATGTATCCGCCGTTGTCGATCGTGGGGAGTTCCGGCAAGGTGGAAATAGGCGGTGATTTGCTTATCTTTTCAGTGCATTTGCTCGGCCTGTCTTCGATTCTGGGATCGATTAATATCATCGTCACGATTTTGAACATGCGTGCCCCAGGCATGACCTTGATGAAAATGCCCATGTTCTGTTGGGCGTGGCTGATCACGGCCTACCTGTTGTTGGCCGTTCTGCCGGTGCTAGCCGGCGCGGTGACGATGTTGTTGACCGATAGACATTTCGGCACCAGTTTCTTCAGCGCCGCCGGTGGCGGGGATCCCGTTTTGTTTCAGCACATCTTTTGGTTCTTCGGCCACCCGGAGGTATACATCCTCATCCTGCCCGCCTTCGGAATCGTCTCGCACATCATTCCTGCGTTTTCGCGCAAACCCCTATTCGGCTACAGCTCGATGGTGTACGCCCTGGTTGCGATCGCAGTTCTGTCGTTTATCGTTTGGGCCCATCACATGTATACCGTGGGAATGCCGCTGGCGGGGAACCTGTTCTTCATGTACGCGACAATACTCATTGCGGTGCCAACGGGGGTGAAGATTTTTAACTGGATCAGTACCATGTGGCGTGGTTCTATGAGCTTCGAGGCTCCTATGTTGTTTGCCCTGGCTTTCATCATGCTTTTTAGTGTCGGAGGGTTTACGGGGATGATGTAGGGTATGGCGCCGGCGGATTTTCAGTATCATGACACCTACTTTGTGGTCGCTCATTTCCACTACGCCATGGGGATCAGCCCGGTGTTTGCTATATTCGGAGCTGTGTATTTTTGGTTGCCTAAGTGGTGCGGTCGTAGGTATGACGAGCGCCTCGCGAAAATCCATTTCTGGATCTCCATCGTATCGGTCAACATCGCCTTCTTCCCACAATTCTTTCTTGGGCTGGCGGGCATGCCCAGACGGATCCCGGACTACCCCTTGCTGTTTGCGGATTTCAACATGTTCTCCTCGATCGGCGCATGGGCTTTCGGCGCGTCCCAACTGCTGTTTTTCTATACCGTATTCAAAGCGGTGCGAGGCGGCGTGCGGGAGAGCAAGGCATGCATGTGGGATGGAGCTAAGGGATTGGAATGGACCCTGCCATCGCCCGCACCCTATCATAGCTTTGCTACACCCCCTGTCGTCAAATAAAGGCCGCCAATAGGAGTTATTGTCGATGCAGTATCGAGACGAGCTTAGAAGCCGGGCTAACCGCAGACTGGCATTGTTGCTCGGGGTGTTTGTGCTGGTAATGTATGTCTCTTTTATGTTGCTTCATCGGCCATAAACCCGTGTGAAAAGCAATCTGGAAAATAAGCGCTTAGTCGGACGTCTGGCGCTTCTGGCCTGCGCCATGTTCGGTTTTGGATACGCACTGGTGCCGCTATACGCCGTTTTTTGTGAGCTGACCGGGTTGAACGGAAAAATCAACGGCGTGGCACAGACCCAGGGATCGCAAGCCATCGATTCCTACCGGACGATCGCAGTGGAATTTGTTGCCAGTGTGGACACTAGTGTAGTGTCCCTTAAATAACTTTACAGACTTTCCAGTGATTGCTATGGTCTCGCTCATGCCGAACACCCGCGTGGCGATCAAGTTGCAGCCGGCTGAACGCACGCCGCTGGAGACATGGGGA
>JBOIEG010000957.1:0-1875 GCA_050740915.1 Gammaproteobacteria bacterium
CTCGGGATCTCGCGTTCCGGCGGTGCTCGGAATCCTCATGTATTTCAATATACACTGCGGTTCCTGCGCTCCGGCGGAACGCGACCTTCCTTCGCTCGCGACGGTTTTTTCACAAACTCTCAGTTCACCAACACCGATGGGTCTTTGCGCCACAGCTACACGCCTTATGATTCCCCGAGCGAGTTCGCGGATAGACTCGAACGCGAGCTGCGTGAGCTTATTCAAGTCCGCCTTGACGCATTGCCCAAGGATACGCCAGGGTATCGGAAGCTCGGCGCATTGTCAGACGCGGGACCTAGCGACGCCACGACTAAGCCCATTTGGCAAGGCAACCCGTATCGTGGGCTAAAAGTCTTTGAGGAGAAGCACGCTCCCATCTTCTTCGGCCGTGGCCGCGAAACGGATGAATTGATCAAGCGCTTCGCGGATCCCACGACGCGTATCGTCGCAGTCATAGGCGCTTCGGGATCGGGTAAGTTCTCGTTAGTCGGCGCTGGTCTAATTCCGCGACTGCACGCACACTCCGGCGCTTTCGCAGGCAGCGCCGATTGGCTCGCTGTACGTTTCAGCCCCGCCGAGTGCGGAAGCGATCTCTTTTTCAGCCTCGCGCGACGCGCCTTGCCCTTGAAACAGCGAACGGCATCGGAGTCGCCAGAGGCGATAGCCAAAACACTCTTCGAAGATCCGACCGAGCTCAATAGACTGGCCGACCAGTTGCTCCAAGGCAAACCCCCTCACGCCAAACTCTTGCTCTTCGCCGACCAATTCGAGTAGCTGTTTACAGCCCGAGTGGATACACGTTACAGAGCGCCCTTCATTAAGCTTATCGCGGTCATCCGCCAGGAACCGTCTCACCTCAGGCTCGTGCTGACCTTGCACGCCGACTACTACGAACATTGCACACGCAATGAGCAACTTGCCGCCTTGCTACGCGAAGCTAGCTTCCCGCTCTCGGCCCCGAACACCCATGCGCTCACCGAGATGATTGAGCGCCCCGCGCGCATTGCAGGACTGAAACTCGGTGACGGTTTGGCCGGTGCCATTCTCGACGATGTTGGTGCAGAGCCAGGCGCGTTATCCCTCGTCGAGTTCTCCCTGGCGGAACTCTACGAATGCAGCGGCGGTGAACGCATGACGGCAGAGGCCTACCGCGCGTTAGGTCGGCAGGACGGAGCGAACGGGAATACGGGTGGCATCGGCGGCGTGATTGACCGCCAAGCCGAACAGGCCGTTCAAGACGATCAGGGAAGGGTGGATGAACGCACGCTGTCGAAAATTTTCCCGCTGCTCGCCGACGTGGACGAGAAGGGCGGTGCGGTACGCAAACGTGCCAAGCTCGATGACTTTGTGGGCCCAGAGCGCGCGCTCGTCGACCGCTTGGTGAACGGACGTCTACTGCTCACCAACCGCGAGGAGGGCACCGCGGCCTGGGTCGAAGTCGCGCACGAAGCTGTTCTGCGCCACTGGCAGCGTTTTCAAACCTGGCTAAAGGAGAACCAAAAGTTTTTACTCTGGCGCCAGAGTCTCAAGCACTGGATGAAACGCAAGACACCCCTACCGAGCGCCGAGCTTAACGAAGGAGAAGCATGGCGCGAAAAACTCGGTCGAGACGCATTCACCATCGAGGAAAAGGCCTACCTAACGAAAAGTCGTTGGAACCTACGGTGGCAGCGTGCGAAACTAGTGTAGTGTCCCTTAAATAACTTTACAGACTTTCCAGTGATTGCTATGGTCTCGCTCATGCCGACCACCAGTGTGGCGATCAAGTTGCAGCCGGCTGAACGCACGCCGCTGGAGACATGGGGATCCGCACACGGAACTCCGCAACAGGTGGCGCTGCGCTGCCGGATTATCTTGGGCGCCCTGGCGGGTCAG
>JBOIEG010000958.1:0-3414 GCA_050740915.1 Gammaproteobacteria bacterium
CTTATGACTAGAGTCAATCGTGCTTGATTGCTCTATGGGATCGAGTGAAACCTCGTTAGTTCCCCTTATAATTCAATAAGTTTAAAGATCCTACGTATGAGCAAGCGCTATAAGAGTGTAGTCGCCATTCTTGAAACCGCTGCGAGTGTCGGTGCAGCGATCCTTGTGCTGCCGGAACTGACGATCGACGACACTGTTTTGGGCAAGATCCAGACTTGGCTCCAGTACAATGAACATGAGATGCAGCTGGTTGCGGCTGGCAGCTTCTACACGGAACGGAAAACGAATAAAAAGGTAGAGTTTTTCAATACCGGATGGCTGCTCTCGGCACGCGGCGACATATTGATTGCTCATGACAAGCTTCAACCAATGCGCCACCAGGATGGTTCGGACGAGGGCATCCAAGCAGGGCATGCCTTGCAACTCCTGCGGACGGAGCGCGGGCTTGTTGCTTTTGCGATCTGCCTTGACTTCTGCGAGAAGTCGACTCGGCCTGTAGGGTCGCTTTGGGGTGAAGTTGGCCCGGCCCTCGTCCTTGTCCCTTCAATGGGGGAGGAGCAAACAAACAAAGATCACCTTAAGCGTGCCAGAGAGCTGTGGGACCAGCACGGGACATGGGTTCTGGTCGCCTCCCAGCAGGAGGACGGAAAAAGCGCGGTCGGCATTGCGTATGGGAAATTCCCTGATAACCCTGCGAATCTTCGCGTTAAAAAGCAAGCCCCGCATCTTTGCGTGCAGATTTTTCTTGTTGACATTCCTGAATGATCGTGTGTACATATGGTGGGATGACAATTCACAACTATTCAGATATAGGCTCACAAGACCTTCTGGCCCTTCCATTGGTGGATTTGGTGGAGATGCCATTGCGGCAACTTGGCGCTGTCCTCCGTGCGAAGACTCTCCCTGCTGACGACGTGCTTGAAGCGCTTGATCATGTTCTCCGCTTGCGACTGGTGCGAATTTTGTCAAGGGAGAGCGACCCCTCGGCGTTACGCGGTGAATTGGATGACCTGCGCCAGCTAGTCCCACACCAGGTACGAACTAAGTTGAATGCGCGTCGCTTAGCTTGGTCGTTGCGGTGGGTGTCGTTTGGCGACCTCCTTGAAGTAGCTCTGGAATCACTCGAATCACGGAATCCGCCGGCCATACGGCAGATGGCTCATTGCGCGGAGGTACTAGACCGAGTTGATAAGCAAGAGGGTATGTCCCAAGTTCAGCTAGGTGACGCAATGGATCTTAAACCAGCAAATATCAGCCGTATTCTGGGCATCTTGGAGTCCAATGGCCTTATCAGACGCGAAGCCGTAGGTAGGGAGAAAAAGGTTTTTCTTACAACGAAAACTGTTTCACGTCGAGCAAGTACTCCGACTCCATCGCTATCTTGGTTGTCGTTCCCATCCTCCGGACATGATCAAGCGTTGCAGGTGAACGAGCCCCGCGGATTACCCGTACACGTACCACCTGTGATTCATCACTAAAAGGCCTCCAGGAGACGCGCAGCAAGGTTCCAAATGTTCGTTGTCTCGTTTTATTCCTACAAGGGCGGTGTAGGCCGATCGGTTGCGTTGCTGAACGTCGCCTGGCACCTCGCCTCCCGAGGTGCTCGTGTTGCGCTTCTGGATCTGGACCTCGAAGCACCGGGCCTCCAGCACGCGTATCTTCGAAAAGGCAGATCCGGTTGGAAGCCGCCGGTACCGAAACGCAGCTTCGTCGACTTAGTCCGCGACTACGTCAAGCATCCTCAATTCAATGTCAAATCCAAGTTGAGAAATTACCTGACGGAAGACCTCGGACCGAATGGGAAAATCGGCCTCTGCGCTGCCCGATCCGGTAACGATCGAGAGTATCAAACCTTTCTGCAAGAGTTTTCGTGGCCAGAGTTCTATGGCAATGCAGAACGGCCGGGCAAGGTCGTCACCGCCTCAATCGTCGCCGGGCTGTCCGAGCTTGCTTACGATTATCTCCTTATCGATGCGCGCACGGGTTTGACGGATGTGCGAGGTGTAACGCTCATCGACATGCCGGATTTGGTAATTGGAGTAACGAACCTGAGCCGCCAATCCGCTGACGGCATTCGGGAGCAACTCGACCAAATCGAAGCTGTGAACAAGCTGATAATAGAAGAAGGTTCCAGCCGCAGCCGACGGCCGGGTCGCGAGTCCAGTCCGATTCAAACGTTGCTTGTCGGCGCTCCGTTGCCGGTCGGCGAGTTACGGCATCGCCAGCAACGTATAAAAGAGATCGAGGAAACGATGGGGCGGCCTTTTGATGTTCAAATCGACTACCTTCCGCTGTTGGCTCTGGAAGAACGCAGTCATATCGTTGCGCAGTTCGTCGAACCGCCGCATGGCGGGTCGCTGGTTCATGGGGCCGCACGATCATATGAGGTCCTCACTGAAGCAATCGTAGTGCGCAATCCGGATGCTCCTGAGAATCTCATCGCTCAGGGTGACAAGTTACAGGCATTAGGCCGATGGCGTGAGGCCCTCGCCCACTATGATGAAGTCGGAGACCGAGCCAAGGCATTCGCGAGTACGATCAACGGGCCAATTTGGGAGAGTGCAGTCCACACCGCACGTGCTAATAAGGTACGCTCGCAGTTAGTAGCCATCACACAAATCGATAAAGCCCTCCAGGAACTCAGTAAGCTGAAGCATAACCTCGATGAAAATGGGCACGGGTTAACAAGCGAGGACGCCGAACGACTGATCGATATTCAGCTCGCGGCGGCGTGGAGTTTGGTAGTCGCGGAGCGATTTGATGAAGCGATGAAGCAAGCAACCGACGCCCTGGAGATGGTTAGGAAATACCATCTGGCACGCGAGCTGGAAATTACGTGCTCTTTTGTCTTAGGTCAATCGCAAAACTTCGCTGGCTGTTGGGCTAAAGGGATCAAAACCCTTCAAAAGGCCGACGAACTATGTCTTGCAGATGGCACCCGACCCTTGATGCATGCCCTGGTGCTCGCGGAATGGGCGCGCGTCGCTGCAGTGACTGGCCCAGTACGGGATGGTCAGGAAGCAGTGACGCGTGCATTAAAGATGGTAGAGAGAGTCCCCATAAGAAGCACATACATCAAAGCTCGGATTCAACTCGCGGAAGGAGAGGTATACGCGGAGGCGGCGCGAGGTTACGAGGCGATATCGCTGCTCAAGAAGGCAAAGGCAGCCTTTGAAAGCGAAAATGATCTCGTCGGAGCGCTTGATGCTACATTGGTCCTTGCGACCCTGGAACCACAATCGGAACTGTTTGAGGGCGATGCCGGTTCTAACAAAGCTGCTAGCTTACGCACATACGTAGGATCTTTAAACTTATTGAATTATAAGGGGAACTAACGAGGTTTCACTCGATCCCATAGAGCAATCAAGCACGATTGACTCTAGTCATAAGGGGGACCGAGTGAAACAACGACAA
>JBOIEG010000959.1:0-2755 GCA_050740915.1 Gammaproteobacteria bacterium
CTCGGGATCTCGCGTTCCGGCGGTGCTCGGAATCCTCATGTATTTCAATATACACTGCGGTTCCTGCGCTCCGGCGGAACGCGACCTTCCTTCGCTCGCGACGGTTTTTTCACAAACTCTCAGTGCACAGAGGATAGCCTCGCGCTGTTCCAGGATAGGTAAAGGCTCGCGAAACGAGGGTTCGGGGGTCAGGGCGGCACGGCGTCTGGCGGTCTCGCAAGAGCGTCGGATGGCCTGTTCTAGTTCGTTTAGCTGCTCAGGGTTTAGGCCTTGTTGTCGCATCGCGTTTAGGCGTCGGAGCAAGCGGCGGCGATCACTCAGCATGTAGCTTTTCGTTTGACGCCTCAAGACGCGAAAAGCGTTCGCTAGAGCTGGGGGAAGCGGCTGGTCCAATTCAGGCAAGAGAGAATGGACGACGCTAGGGCGAAGCTGAGAGGCCCTTTGTCGCGATAGCGCCTGGGCGCGCGTACCTAAGACGGCGGCTCACGTGATGGGCTCGCACTTCGTCGTTTTTATCTTTGTTGGTTTTGTCATATAGTTCTTGGAGGGAAATCGCGCGTCTGTACCAAATCGGGCGAACAACATAATTTCCTGCCGAAGCTTATGGGTAACGAAATAACGGTGAACCGAGGGATCCTCTAATCGCGCCATCTTGGCCTTTGCGCCCATGAACCTCACGTTCGATATCGCAGGCGACCAGATCAACGGGGCACGAGAATACCAAGAAGATGCCTTCTTGGTCACCCGTCTGGGCGATCACGGAGCTGGCGACTTTGGTTCCGTGGTGATCCTGGCCGACGGTATGGGTGGACATGCGGCCGGACATGTTGCGAGCAATATGGCGGTGCAAGCGTGCAATAAATTCATCACCAGCCGTTATCCATGCGACGATGTGGTTGGGGTGCTGCGGGAATCTGCGTTGCGGGCCAATGAGGCGATCACGGAGACGATAAAAGAAACCACAGCACTTCAGGGCATGGGATGCACCTTAGTGGCTGTTTTGCTGGAAAAGAACGGCCTGTTCTGGGTCAGCGTGGGTGACAGTCACCTATACCTGCTCCGCGATGGGAAGCTCGAAAAGAAAAACGCGGACCATAGCTACGGTGGTTTCCTGAACCGCATGGCTCAGGAAGGGAAAAAAATGAAGGCGGACCCCAGCTTCGGCAAGACCATGCTGATGAGTGCGTTGATGGGGGAGGAGATCCCAGAGATCGATTGTTCCCCGGCGCCGTTCGAATTAAAGCAGGGCGATCGTCTCCTCGTCTGCAGCGACGGACTGGATACCTTAAGTGTGCAGCAAATTCAGGATTGCTTGGGGACAGGGAGTAAGGCCAAGGAATGCGCCGAAGCCTTACTCAAAGCAGTCGAAGCGGCAGGCGCGCCGCGCCAGGACAATACCACCGTGGTCATCGTCGAGGCCCTCGTGCGAGCCCCTGCCAATGCGCTCGACGGGGCTGAAGAGCGGCTAGACTCGGACATTTCGAATCATCTTCTGTCGACCGAAGCGGTTCCTACTGAAGCCGCGCTCTCTGAGCAGCGCGATCGGCGCCGGTTTTCGCTCCCAAACTGGTTTCGCGTGGCGATCCCGGTCGTTTTATTGTTGGCAGGCGGCTTTTGGTGGATGGGATCGCGGCAGGAATCGGAATTGCGGACAAAGTTGGTAACACCCTCCGAGCCTGCTGAAGCGAAATTGCCTGGGACCACTTCCTCACAAGCAACAGTGCCCGCGACGTCCTCGCTGCAAGAGACCTCGACCCCATCCCAAGTGATCCGGCCGCGGCATGAGGTCGTGAGCTTTACTGACTCGCTAACAGTCGGAGGCAAAGCGCCTGAGATGGTCTGGATCCCCGGGGGAACGTTTACCATGGGAAGCCCACCGTCCACTCTATACTTCGATGAGCGGCCCGAGCACGAAGTCACTGTTGGCCCCTTTGCCATAAGCGCGCACGAGATCACGGTTCAAGATTACCTCAGATTCCGCGGTGTTACGGAGAAACGCGGCAACTACCCCATCGTTAACGTCAGTTGGGACGATGCAGATCGGTACGCTCAATGGCTATCCCAACAGACGGGCAGCACATATCGCCTGCCCAGCGAGGCGGAATGGAAATACGCCGCTTCCAGCGGTCTCACCACGCCCTATTGGTGGGGATCGACCACAGCCAAAGACCACGCCCATTGTTTCGGCTGCGGGCGTGTCGTAGATCCCAGCTCTCCGATCGCTGTGGGAACATTTCAGGCCAATCCGTTCGGTCTGCATGACACCGCAGGTAATGCTTGGGAGTGGGTGCAGGATTGTTATCACGAAAGTTACCAAGGCGCCCCGGCGGACGGGAGCGCATGGAAGACGAAAGGGTGCAAAGAACGGGTAGCTCGGGGTGGATCGTTTCGCAGCCCGCCCAAATCGATACGCAGCCAAAAGCGGGAAAAGCTCTCCCCGTCCAAAGCTTACGAAGACGTCGGCTTTCGAGTCGTGCGCGAACCGTAGCTTCTGTAGGGCGTAAGCCCGTGACAGTCTTTAATGACGGTTGAATTTCTCGATGTCGTCGATGCGCAGGACGACGTCATCGAACAGCGTCCACGAACGGAAGTCCATCGCCACGGCCTAAGGCATCGCGCAGCGCATGTGCTAGTGTAGTGTCCCTTAAATAACTTTACAGTTAAGCCGCCTTCTTTTCCCTCGAGGCAGGGTGGATCCGGGCTTGATCTGCTCCATCTTGACCCGCGCCCGCTCGATCTTCTTGATGATGTCCTC
>JBOIEG010000960.1:0-3456 GCA_050740915.1 Gammaproteobacteria bacterium
GGTAGGGTGTGTCACGATCGCATTGACGGAAGTGGCTCATGCACGCTCGCTCATTGAATCCATTGCCGATCCGATCGGTTTGCACATCAAAAGTTCCGCCTTAAGTCCGACAGGCTCCTAGGAGAAACAAGAGACATCATCGAACACGGCCTCACCATCCGCGGCAAGCCGCTGAAGGACCACCAGGAGGTCATTGGCCACAAGCGAGCCGCGGATCTGGTCTTCGACTGGTCTGGCAGGGATGAGCTAGGCTTCGACGACTTGTTTGCCTTACATCGCGCGGTATTCACCGAAGTGATCTCCGATATCATGCAACCGATCGAAGGTGGAGCCGAATTTCATCAACAGGGCTAAGACGCGGGAGGGCCGTACAGTGAACATCGCCTTAGCTGAACCCAGTCAGGTCCCGGTTTTGATGGGATCTTGGCTAAACAGTCTCAATCGCTGGTTAGGAGGTCTACCCAGCGATGTAGATCTCGCGTTGAAGGTTTTCGTCGAGCTTCACGTAAGCTTCGTGCGTGTCCACCCTTTTTTCGACGGCAACGGTCGAATGGCACGCCTGCTCTCAAATCTGCCATTGCTCAAAGCGGGCTTTCCGCCCTTGATCGTGCCCCAACAAAGGCGCGAGGAATACAAGCTTCTGCATACCGAATATGACCTTGCTGTGGGCCCGGTAGATTCTTCCGAACACCTTGTTCCTGAGCACGAGCTATTAAAAGAGATCCGTGGGTTCTGTCGCGAGGTTTGGCGACCGATCTTGGACATGGTGGCAGGCCGTGTATTGCGCTATTGGATGCACTGATCCGCGGAAACGCAAATACGGTTATTACTTCGCATGGATCAATATTCATACTGCGTAAGGGTGATATAGCGGCTTTGAAGCTATCCGCGAAAAAGCAGGTTGATGTCCCGGGATCTCCGCTATGGCGGCGACTGGCCGCCATCAGTTACGACGCTGTCCTGGTGAGCGCCGTGCTTTTCATGCTTACCTTAATGTTAGTGGTGGCGCGTGAGGGGCGCACCATTCCACCCAGCAGCCCTTGGTACACTGTTCTGCTCCTTGGCGTGTGCTTTTTCTATTTCACCTGGTCGTGGGTGCACGGCGGCCAGACCTTGGGAATGCGGGCTTGGCGTCTCGTTTTGATGCGATGCGGCGGCGGCCGGGTGTCGTGGCCTCAGGCGAGCCTGCGTTTCTTAGCCGCACTTCTTTCTTGGGCGAGCTTGGGACTCGGTTTTCTGTGGGGTGTGGTCGACCGCGAACGCTTGTGTTGGCACGACAGAGCGTCCAAGACATTACTGGTGACGCTGGAGGGGCGCGGGACTTAGTGTATCCGGCGCAAGAACACACCGCACTCCCCTCGCCCTACAGATGCTGTCCACGTGCCCCCTGCTTCTTACCGCGAGGCCTGCGACCGACTCACTGCCTTGCCTTCGCGCCATGAGCGAAGGGGTTACGGGCCGGGCAAGATCCCGAGCGCAATAGATTTTTGCACAAGCTCTCAGTGAATCCTGCGCAAAAAAGCAAGGGCGATGAATAAGGTGGTCGCCGTGGGCAGCATGGCGATAAACCCGGGGTTCAAGCTGTAAACGACCCCTAAGTGCCCCGCCGCCTGATTGCAAATGTGAAATCCCATGCCAATGAGGCTCCCTAGCAAGATCCGATGACCAATCCCGCGCGCTTGGTGGCTAGAGAGCACCAAGGGGATCGCGAGCAACACCATAACCCCGGCGGCAAGGGGATAGGCGAGCTTGACCCAAAGGGCCTGTTCGTAGCGCTGACTGCTTTGGGCATTGCGTTTCAGGTACCCGATGTAGTGCAAGAGATCGTGCATCGCCAGGCTCTCCGGTTCTACCACCAGCATGTTGATCAGTTCCGGCTTAAACAACGATCGCCAGGTCGCACGCTTAATCTGTTCTCGGGTCACCTGTTTGTTGTGAAAACGCGTCTGCTCGATCTGGGAGAGCATCCAATCTCGGCCTTGATACCTTGCATTCTTGGCGTATGTGCTGACCTTTAAGCGATGATGGGTATCGAACTCGTAGATAAAAATGTCTTCAAGCAGATCGCCCGGCAAGACGTGGCGGATGTTGATATAGCTTTTCCCATCTCTGATCCAGAATCCGTTTTGCGACTTAAAGGTGATCTGGTCATACATCGCAAACGCTCGCCGTTGGCGCGCAAATTCCTCGGCGCGGGGTGCGACCAGTTCCCCGACCACAAGCGCGAGCGACACCAGGCCGAGCGCCGCTTTCATTACGGCCAACACCGTTCGCCGGATGGAGACGCCACAAGCCCGGATCACCGTTATCTCCCGGTTTGCCACCATACCGCCCAGCGCGATCAGACTACCGATCAATGCGGCGATCGGAAACAACTTGTAGGCGAGCCCCGGTGCGCTCAGGAGACAGAACTCGACGATTTGCAATAAGCCATAGCGGCCGGCGCCTAGCGAGTCCAGTTCATCCAGAAACTCAAAAAAGGTAAACGCCGTGATCAACACGGCCGCCACCACAAGAACGGTGCTGGCAACGGTCCAACCGAGGTAGCGGTCCAGGATCACCGGGAGAGGGCTGCGATAGTTCGCCGCCCCAGCCACCAGCGCTTCAGTGCGGGATAGTACAGAAGCGCAAGGAGCACCACCACGACGGCGGCATGAACCACCCACAAGCCAAGATACGGTGATAGGTTGCCTGTTTTCAGCAGGTTCTTCGCGATCCCGAGTAGGTTGCTGTAGAGGAAATAAATCAAGGTGATGATCAAGAGCCCTGTGTAACTGTGATCACCGGGCGCAATGCGAGCCAGAACGGCCGCCAGAGTGGCCAACACTACCGCGGCGATAGGCATTGCGGCACGCCATTGCAGCTCTGCACCCGAGGAAATGTCCTTGGCTTGGATGAGATCTCGGGTGGGTGTCTCATCCATGCCCAAGCTGGAGCGGACCGTCTGGCCAGGCTCATAGAGCACGGCGTATTTCTGGTATTCGATGACGGTGAAGTCGAGCTGTCCCGGGCTGCCTGAATACCGGTTGCCCTGTTCGAATACCACGAAGCGGTCTCCGGTTTTGGGATCGGTCTCAAATCGCGCCATGTTCGAAGTCAGCACGGCGAAAGAGTTGCCATCTGTCACCCGAAGAAAGACATTGCTTACTTTGTCTCGATTTTTCGATATATCCTGAACGTAGATCACGCCCTTCCCGCCGGCAAACTCCCTGAACTGGCCAGCAGCTATCCCGGTGATATCCGATTCTTGTTGTACCTGCTCTCGCAATTGGCTAAAGCGCCGCTCGGCCCAGGGGCAGACCAAGGTACTTAAAGCGAGTGTCAGCATGGCGAATGCGAGACCCGTCTTTAAGCTCACGCCGACGAAAAAGGTTTCTCCAAGACCCGTTGCCGCTATCGCCGTCAATTCGTTTTCCCGTTGCATGCGGCTGTAGGTTAAGTACACGGCGAGATAAA
>JBOIEG010000961.1:0-4141 GCA_050740915.1 Gammaproteobacteria bacterium
GGCGATCGACACATTGTTCTGACCCGCCAGGGCGCCCAAGATAATCCGGCAGCGCAGCGCCACCTGTTGCGGAGTT
Source organism: Gammaproteobacteria bacterium (assembly GCA_050740915.1). Classification (GTDB taxonomy): domain Bacteria; phylum Pseudomonadota; class Gammaproteobacteria; order JBOHHR01; family JBOHHR01; genus JBOHHR01. Next base: position 77 of record JBOIEG010000961.1, read on the forward strand.
CCGTGTGCGGATCCCCATGTCTCCAGCTGCGTGCGTTCAGCCGGCTGCAACTTGATCGCCACACTGGTGTTCGGCATGAGCGAGACCATAGCAATCACTGGAAAGTCTGTAAAGTTATTTAAGGGACACTACACTAGCATCAATGGAAGGAGTTCCTGATGGAGAAAGAGTTTCCCATTCGTCCCGGTCAATATGATAGACGAACACCTTCCCATTGCTCACATGCACCAGTGCATCGTTCACTTCATCATAAGAAGAGGCGAAGCCGGAATACTCGTCACTCAACCCGCTGGGAGTGTTTTTAAGGGTAGACCACTGGTTGGCTTTAATGTCGTAAAAATTAGGATATTGATGGAGGATTTGGCGCTTTCGATCGACTATCATTACACTGCCATCAGGAATGTGGCCTTTTGGTTTAACCAGTGTCCACTTGTCCGTATCCGCGTCATAATTCCAAAATTCAGTTTGGCCGTAGGTGGTGTACCGACCCAGGGCCCAATATAATTTGCCGATGGGATCATAAGCTCCTGACATTGCTTCATCAGCGGGTTGGAGACCGCGAGCTTTGTTTTTATATTCCCATTTATTGGTATGATAGTCGTAAAGCCAAGTATCAGGTGGGATGATGTGTTCACCATTACAATCCCAGGTGCCTGAATAGGTAACTCCTGACCACACGATCATTTTTCCTACATGTTCGATAAAATCAATCTGGTCATAGGTGTGGCGTGACGCTGGCATTTTCGTTTTGGCAAGCATACCAGGAGTCTTGCTGTTGACGTTACCGCAGTTATAGGTTGATTCCGGGTCTGGGATGTACATGCCCTTCCATTTCCCTGACGCAATGTCAAAGGCAAGAATATCATTTCTCCAACCGTCACGGTGTCCTCCACAGAAAATCAGAAACTGGTGATTTGTACGGTCGAAGGTTCCTCCCGAATAGGCGGTATGACCATCAATCTCAATTCCGTTCTTTTCTAGCACCATCCAGGTGTTTTCTTTTAGACCGACGAGTTTGGGGTTGAGATTAAAGTTGGAGGGGGGCCTTACTGGAGGGGTGGGAGGATCATTGTTGGGATTGGCAGGGTCGACCCCAGAAGCTGGTATAACCGATGAAGAAGACGAAGACGATGTTGATAATACTGAAGCAACTGAATCCGGCGCCCGAAATCCTTCATTGCAGTTCTGAAAAATAAATGGAAGGCAAAGAAAAAATATACCTAAACTAATGAGATACGCGAGCGAGCCGGTGCCGAAGAAGGTACGAATTTCATCGAGCTTTTGTTGGGCAGCTATCAGCTGGGATTTTTGCGGAGCGTCCACCCCATAAAAACTAAGGACCAAGTGGGTCGACACGTAACGCGCATGTGCACTTCTTTGGCTCCAGCTGCCCGAATAAGATTGATGATTTTTTTACTGGTCGAGGATAAGAATTTCAAAAGCCCTTTTTCCTCAGGAGCGAATATACGACTGGACCGGTAGGCTGCCAAACGTGCGCGGTATCGGGGCGGAATCGGTGAATTACCGAGTGGGGGAGCGGAGGACTTTGAACCGCTCGGCGAGGACAGTGTCTTCGGGCAATCGTCGTTCCATCCTGCCCCCCTTAACCGACAAGAAACAGATTCTCTTGTTATGGAGAACTTCGGTTGCGGGATGCCCGCCCATACAATTTTTCCTATCGCAAAGCAAAACCGGATTTTTAAAAACATCTGCGGCACTCCCATGCCGGGGCACTTCGGACCCATCGAAGGGCCTTTTAGATGACTAATATTGAATGGAACAATGGGCGGCCGCTTCCACGCGGGATCGTGTTCCAAGCGCGGTATAAAGCTTCATTGGACTGTCTAGCGGTTTGTCTATGAATATTGGACTGGAGTGAACTTACAGGCGGCCTCACCGAGGTTCTACATTCTACATAAATAATTGAAACAATAGCCACTTAGTAATCATTTCCGAATCTGGCATGCATAGTGCCTTAACAAGGGTGTCTCGGTTCAACGAGATATTACTAGAGTGTCAACAAAATCTATTCAACCTAAAGAGGAGATTAAAATGGGACTAGCAAGTGGTGGTAGCAATCAAGCTTATCAGGAAACCTTCCAGGCGGCCAACACCGAAGCTAAGGGAGCTGGCCTTGGCGGCCCCGCTGGGAATATTGCGGGCGGCGACCAAAAAAACCCGTTTGCCCTGAGTGAAGGCCTGTCTTTCAATGACGCCGATACGAGGCAGCGTTCTACGAGCGATATCGACCAGAACACGGGCGGCGGTACCGTGTTTGGATCAGACAATGAACAGAACGTCGTAGTCAAGTAATAGCATTCGAGCCGAATGCGATCGGGGGGCCTGCGCCCCCCGATTTTTTATCTCTTCCCGGACGAACCCCCATTGTAGAACCATTAGAATAGGGTGCCGATGAGTTCTTGCTGCTCAAAGGCGGTATGAATGGCTCACATTCAGGATTCCGGATATTTTTGGTTTATGATAAGGGCGTTTTGTGCGCCCCCCAGCCCGGGGTGCTGGCCGCCAGCCCGCAATGCCAGTAAAGCAAACCATAACCCAGGGTAGGGTCCCGGTAAAAATCTATACCGAGGAGGTGGATGCCTCGGCTTATCGCCAGCTTTGCGAGATGGCGGAGCTGCCTTTTGTGGTTGGCCACATCGCCGCCATGCCGGATGTGCATGCGGGGATCGGTGCCACCGTGGGGGCGGTCATCCCTACCCGAGAGGCGATCATCCCTGCGGCGGTGGGGGTGGACATCGGGTGCGGCATGAACGCCGTGCGTCTTTCGCTCGAAGCGGAGCATTTACCGGATAATCTTAAGCCCTTGCGTTTGGCTATCGAACGGGCGGTACCGGTGGGATTTGCGATGCACAAGTCGGAAGCGGTGCTTCGCTCCGGCACAAAACCGCTGGAACAGCGGCTTCGGATCATTCTTGATAAGCACCCGACGATCGCCAAGGGCAAACCGCGCCTCGAGCGAGGCTGGCCGTTGCAGCTCGCCACCCTGGGTGGCGGCAACCATTTTATTGAGCTTTGCCTGGATGAGGGAAACGGAGTCTGGATCATGCTGCATTCCGGCAGCCGGGGGATCGGTAACGCCATCGGCCAGTATTTTATTGCGCTCGCGCGCAAAGACATGGAGCGCCATCAGATCCGACTGCCCAATAAAGACCTGGCTTATTTTCAAGAGGGTGCAGAGTATTTTGACGATTACGTGGAGGCAGTGCACTGGGCTCAGGATTACGCCATGGTCAATCGACGCGAGATGATGCGTTTGGTGCAGGACGTTTTGCGCCCCTTTCTGCCGCGCTTTCAGATTTCAAAAGAAGCGATCAATTGTCACCACAACTACGTGGCGCTCGAACAGCACCAGGGACAGAGGCTTTACATCACCCGTAAGGGCGCCATCCGCGCAGGCGAGGGAGAGCTCGGCATCATCCCCGGCAGCATGGGGGCGAAGTCCTACATCGTGAGGGGAAAGGGCGACCCCATTTCCTTTTGTTCCTGCGCCCACGGGGCCGGTCGGCGCATGAGCCGGGCGCAGGCGAAGAAAAAATTCACCCGCGAAGACTTGGAACGGCAAACGGCGGGCGTGGAATGCCGCAAGGATAAAGGCGTGCTTGACGAGATCCCGCAAGCCTACAAAGACCTCGACCAGGTGATGGAAAACCAGGCCGACCTGGTGGAGGTCGTGCACAGCTTGAAACAAGTGTTGTGCGTTAAGGGTTGAGCGCGTGCCCGCTTGAAGGCGTCCTCGGGCTAACGCAGAAAAGCACGGCTATCGCGCGCTAGAAAAGGCTCTAGGCTCTAGGCTCTAGGCTCTAGGCTCTAGTGTAGTGTCCCTTAAATAACTTTACAGACTTTCCAGTGATTGCTATGGTCTCGCTCATGCCGACCACCAGCGTGGCGATCAAGTTGCAGCCGGCTGAACGCACACCGCTGGAGACATGGGGATCCGCACACGGAACTCCGCAACAGGTGGCGCTGCGCTGCCGGATTATCTTGGGCGCCCTGGCGGGTCAGAACAATGTGTCGATCGCCGAAGAACTCGGCGTAAGCCGGCCC
>JBOIEG010000962.1:0-3387 GCA_050740915.1 Gammaproteobacteria bacterium
GTATTTCACTATACACTCCGGTTGCTCGTCTCATCCTTGAGACTCGCCCCTGCGGGGCTTGCGCGCCGTTTCGCTCCCGGCGAAACGCTCCTGCGCTCCGGCGGAACACGACCTCCCCTCGCTCGCGACGATTTTTTCACAAGCTCTGAGCGCACGCTACTTTACTGCCGTTTTTACGCTAGGGCACTTCGATTAATTCGAAGTGCCCAATCATCAGAAGGTGAAAGTCTCCGACTCCGCGACTAAAAAAATCGGGCTTCCTCCAGTGGAAATAGCCACGGCGTGGGCTAAGGTCGCCTTCGCGCCTTCAGAGGCAGCGCACGTCTGTAAGGCTTCCATCGTCGGGAAGTGAATCTCTGCTATTCGGTAAAAGGGTGGTGTCCCTTGAGGCGAATCCAACACCTTGGTTGCCTCAAACTTGGTTTTGCCGATCAGCTTCTCAACAGCCATTGGTACGTGTTCGTCCTGATACACCTTCTCGAAGGCTTCGATATCTTTAGGACGTGGGTAGATCACTATGAATTTTACTGCAGTCATGTTCTCCTCCTGTTCGTTAGTAGTCGCCTAAGAATTTCTGAATTTCGTCGAACCGTTCCTGCAACAGAAGACCCAACGCGATCGCTTCTGCAGCATGTTCAGTCAGATCCGGAAGCTCTGGTAGACGGAGCAGGTCATCAACGAGTCGCTGCGCCTATACTCGCCCATCCATAGTATCTCGCGCGTAGCCGAGGGAGGACAATACCATAGGCAGACTGTTGGAAGGCCTCAGGCTCTAGGCTCTAGGCCGAACGGTTCATGATTCATCTTTACTTACCTCCAGCCTAAAGCCTCCAGCCTAGAGCCTCCCGACGAAGAAGGCGCTCGATGCGGGACGCCAACAAGCAAAAGAGGTTTTGGAATTTCGGGCGCTGGCGGATGGGTTAACCGATGGTGATCGGGTCCCTGGTAAACGTATTCCGCCGGCCGCTGCTGGACTTTGCCTCATCCGAGCGCATCCTTCCGATGTGGCTCAGGTAGCTTTCACTCACATCGCCGGTGACGTATTCCCCGTTGAAACACGAGGTATCGAATGCCTTCATCTCGGGGTTGCCGGCGCGGGCCGCCTGGATCAGATCGTCTAGGTCCTGAAACAGGATGCGGTCTGCTCCGATCAAGTGGCCGACTTCTTCTTCGGTTCGGTTATGCGCGATCAGCTCTTCCTTGGAGGGCATGTCGATCCCATAGACATTGGGAAAGCGCACCGGCGGTGCCGCTGAAGCGAAATAGACTCGGCGCGCGCCCGCCGCCCTGGCCATCTGCACGATCTGGCCCGAGGTCGTGCCCCTGACGATGGAGTCATCGACCAAAAGCACGTTCTTGTCTTTGAACTCCAACTCGATGGCGTTTAATTTCTGGCGCACCGAACGTTTGCGCATGGCCTGGCCAGGCATGATAAACGTACGTGGAATATAACGATTCTTGATGAATCCCTCGCGGTATTTGAGTCCTAGGGTATTCGCGAGCTCCAGGGCCACGGTGCGGCTGGTATCCGGGATCGGGATCACGACATCGATATCCTGATCGGGCCAGCTACTCGCAAGCTTGCGCGCTAAGGCCTCTCCCATGCGCATGCGCGCTTTGACCACGGAGATCCCGTCGATGATCGAATCGGGACGGGCGAGATAGACATATTCAAAGATGCACGGAGCAAACTGCTCCACCTCCGCGCACTGGTGGGTGTGTATGCGATTGTGCTTGCAGTCGACAAAGACCGCCTCGCCGGGACCGACGTCGCGCACCCGCTGAAAACCGAGCACATCGATGGCCACGCTTTCCGAAGCGATCATATATTCCATGCCGTCCTCCGTTTCGCGTTGCCCAAAGACGACAGGCCGGATCCCATGCGGGTCACGGAATCCTACGATGCCCACTCCCGTGATCATGGCCACTGCCGCGTAGCCCCCGCGGCAGCGCTGATGCAAACGAGCCACCGCAGAAAAGATATCCTCGGCATCGATCCGAAACTTGCCCATGCGCTGCAATTCATGAGCGAAGACGTTGAGCAGGATCTCGGAATCGGAATCGGTGTTGATGTGGCGCAGATCTTCGCGGAATAAGTGCTCTTTCAGCTCCTCGGCGTTGGTGAGGTTTCCGTTGTGGGCAAGCGTGATCCCGTAGGGCGAGTTGACATAGAAAGGCTGCGCTTCGGCCGGCGAGGAGCAACCCGCCGTGGGATAGCGCACGTGGCCGATCCCCATGCGCCCGATCAGATCCATCATGTGCCGGGTATGAAACACGTCGCGTACCAGGCCATTGGACTTCCGAATGTGCATCCGCCCGTTATGATAGGTGGCGATCCCCGCCGCATCCTGACCGCGGTGCTGCAATACCGCAAGTCCATTGTACAGCGCCTGGTTGACGCTGCCCTTACCCACAATACCGATGATTCCGCACATGTTGGCCTAACTTCAATTTGTTACGGCATCGGCCGGCGGGTTTCCGCTCGTCCCACCCGCGGTGTTTCCTTCCGCACCAAAGGTGACATGGCGGGCGAAGTCCTCCGGCAACATGCCTCGGATCCATACGGCTAGGTCTTGAAAATGGTCCACGAAAAGCGACTCGCTCCACCACGGATCCGCGGGCAGTGGGGTAAGCCCCGCCGCCAGCACCAGCCCGGTGACGATTGCGATCCCACGCGCCACACCAAAAAACACACCCAGCATGCGATCCGTTCCCGTCAGCCCCGTGCTCGCTATGAGTCTGCCGATAAGAAAGTTAACCACCCCGGCAACCATGAGGGTGGCCACGAACAGAAGCGCAAATGCCGCGCCGAGCCGCACAGACGGTGTCTCAATGTGATTCACTAAGCGATCCGCGACCCCGTCCCCAAAACCGAGGGCTACCCAAAAGGCAGCGATCCAGCCGAGGAGAGATAATACCTCGCGCAGGAAACCCCGCCAGATACTGATGATTGCAGAAAGCGCCATGATGATCAGGATCGCGTAATCGACCCAATTCATGCCGTTACCCCAAACTGTTATGTTAACAGAGTCGAGATCAAGAAAAAACGCGGTGCCAAACGACCTCTAAACCATCTTCCTGAGCTCCACTAAGAAAGCTCTGAACACGTTACCCGTTCGTACTGAGGTATCGAAGTATGAACGGGTAATGCCTTGATTTTCATCGTGACCCTTCGCCCTTCTATACCCTTCGCCCTTCGATACCTCAGGAGCTCAGGACAGGCCCTTCGACAAGCTCAGGACAGGCATCAGGGCGAACGGACTTCTGAGAGTTTGTGAAAAAACCGTCGCGAGCGAAGGAAGGTCGCGTTCCGCCGGAGCGCAGGAACCGCAGTGTATATTGAAATACATGAGGATTCCGAGCACCGCCGGAACGCGAGATCCCGAG
>JBOIEG010000963.1:0-2215 GCA_050740915.1 Gammaproteobacteria bacterium
CATCAACTCACGGAGTCGATCGCCTTGATGACCACCCGAACCTCGAGTTTGGCGCTCAACACGCACGTTATGGCTTTGGTGTTCAACCTAAGTCCGACAGGCTCCTAGGGCTGCAAGAACTCGCTTGGCCTTCGTGCTCGGCCATTGAGTCATGCAGCGGCGAACGTAATATGAATCGGTTCAACCGGCTGCTCTCCCTGCTCGATTCGGTCCGCAATTACGCGCAGGGCCAACGCTTCTGCTTGTGCGATCGCTTCTTCACGGCTCTGTCCATACTTTAGCACACCGGGAATCTCAGCAACCTCGGCGATCCATCGGCCGTCTTCTTCCCGCTCCGTCTCTACGGTGAATCTCATTAACCATTCCTCTCCTGTGCTTTTTACGCCCAACGAATAGAGTTTTATCCGCCGTGGCACGAAGGCTCGTGTGTGTCCTGGTGCCGACCCACGGCGGATAAAATCGGTTGGACTAAACCGCTGGATCGAAGCCCCGTGCCTATGGGGATTCTAAGGTTGGAGGACCGACAAAAGCAACGAAGCGTAGTGCGTTGGTGGCGAAGGGAGGCGCGAGGTGCTGTGGCCACGGGTTGAACGGCGCGGCTGCCTCGCCGGTAAGCCGATGGCAACGTGGTGAATAGCGGGCCATGGAGGCAGCAGAGATGAGCGGAGCTGTAGCCGATGCATGGAGGATCGGCGATCGCGAGACGTGCTCATGGATCAGGCGGCCCATGGCAGCGGTGGCCCGGTGGCTTTTGGTCGCGTAGTCGCGCCACCGGAAGAGGACCCGTGAGAGTTTGTGAAAAAACCGTCGCGAGCGAAGGAAGGTCGCGTTCCGCCGGAGCGCAGGAACCGCAGTATATTGAAATACATGAGGATTCCGAGCACCGCCGGAACGCGAGATCCCGAGCGCAGTAGGTTTTTTTACAAACTCTGAGTGGCAATATCGGCCAACGATTGGTTTTGGCACACCAGGCAGCGCAACTCCTTGGTCAATTCAAGAAAACGGTGCTCTTGGGTGGAGTTGGCGAAGGGAAACTCGGGGTGCTCAGAAAGCGCGACGCCTGAGAAGACCATGAGACAACCAAGCAGGCAGGCAGTGTATCGAGAGGGCCAGGGTCACTTATTTTTCGTTGGCGATCGCCCCCGAAATATTCGATCCTGGCGCTTTCTTCTTCTCTGGCGTCGCTCCGGCGGTTCTATGGTCGCTGTTTGGCGTGTAGGCCGTTTGCTAACCTGATAGTATTAAACTTCGGTTATCGAGAAACTTAAGAGTGGCGATGGAGATATTCCCTGGCATTTCGATGGATCCTGGTATCCGGTTTGGGAAGCCGTGTTTGGCCGGAACCCGGGTTGATGTGGTCACAGTGGTCGGTGCGTTTGCGGCCGGCGAAAGCTTCGAGGCGGTAGAACAGGCATATGACCTCACGCGAGAGCAGGTTCTTGATGCGCTTCGTTATGCGGCGCACGTGGCTGCCCATGTACCACCGGCTGTAAAAGTGGCTTCGTGAAACTCCTGCTCGATGAAAATTTTCCACTTCCCCTGTATCATGAATTGCGAGCCGCTGGATACTCGGTCGAACACATCATCGTGCTTGGGCAACGTGGGCTTCCAGACGCTGTGATTCGGCAGCGGCTCGCCTCCGAAGAAATCATATTTCTGACGCAGGACACCGAATTTGAGGACCTCCCCGCGGATTACCCCGCCATCGTTATCATCTCCCGTATCCGCCAAAACCTGCCGATCCGGCAGCGCGTAGATATATGGTTGAAGGCCATCCAGGATTTTCTGACCGCAGACCGAGCGGAAAGCTCTTTGAGCTTCTCGAGACGGGAGAGATCGTATCCTGGGAAATACGCGAGCTCCAATGACGCGCCCCACGAAGCAGCTCAGAATCGGGGACTATTTGGGCCATTCATCGGCCCGAGGCGCCACGTTTCGGGTCATGTCGTTTTCCCTCCTGGTTAGGTCGAGAGCCCCCGGCTTTCGCCAGTAGGGTTTCGTTCACTCGTCAGTGCTAAGCCCAGCGCGCGGTCCTGCGACACCCGACACTGTGCGACACCTGACGCCGTTCGCTACTCGACAGGCGCGAAAGGGTAGAGTAGAGAGCAGGCTCTCGCCTGCCCTCCCTCATCAAACCGTGCATGCGGTTCTCCCGCACACGGCTTTCCGATGTTCGTCATGCCGAGGCATGCGCCGAGCGCCAGCCCGCCACCGC
>JBOIEG010000964.1:0-1363 GCA_050740915.1 Gammaproteobacteria bacterium
AAACGCTAATCCATGTACGTAGCGTTTTTCGCCATGTCTGCGTCTCTCCGACACCTAACCGCTTGATCGATAAGTCACCCCACCACCGCAGCGACTCGAAAATGTACGCGGAACTGTCAAAGTCGGGCTGGGTCATGTACCCGGCCTGGCGCTTGATGGCATCACTCTCCGTGATCACGTCGTAGCCGAGGCAGGTGCCGCTGCCCGCGTCCGGACGGAGTAGGCCGCAGAGCATGCGGATGAAGGTCGTTTTGCCACTGCCGTTCGGGCCGAGAAAACCGCAGATTTCTCCCGTGCGGACCTGAAGGTCTATATGGTTGACGGCCGTCAGATCGCCGAAACGCTTGGTCATCCCGCGCACATCAATGGCGAGGTTGTCTGTTATGGCTCAGAGCTGTGAAAAATCTGCTGCGCTCGGGATCTCGCGTTCCGGCGGTGCTCGGGATCCTCATGTATTTCACTATACACTCCCGTTGCTCGTCTCCTCCTTGAGACTCGCCCCTGCGGGCCTTGCGCTTCGTTTCGCTCCCGGCGAAACGCTCCTGCGCTCCGGCGGAACCCGACCTCCCTTCGCTCGCGACGATTTTTTCACAAGCTCTCAGAAACCGAATTGCACATCGACCGGCTGGCCTGGATGCATATTCACCGCGGTCTCGGGATCGAAAACCGCCTCAATCATGAACACCAACTTGCTGCGGCTCTCCCGGCTATAAATGACCGGCGGAGTGTATTCCGCTCGCGGCGAAATGAAGCTCACTGTGCCGATAAATGGCTCGGGCACGCCATCCGCAGTGGCTCGCACCCGGTCGCCGGTATGAATCGCGCCGATCTGTGTCTGCGGCACGAACGCCCGCACTTTGACGTTCTGCGGCGGCAGCAGCGTAACGACCAGGCGGCCCGCAGCCACCCATTCGCCCACGCGATACAGCGTGTCGAACACCAAAGCGCTTTGGGGCGCGGTCTGGCGCTTTTGCGCGAGACCCCATTCCGCCTTGGCCAGCGCCGCCTCCAGGGCGCACACGTCGGCCTCCACCGCGGCGATCTGATCGCTACGGGAACCGAGTTGCGCGGTTCTGAGATCGGCTTCTATACATAGCGTCTTAAACAATGTCGCATAGTCTTGTTACACTAACGGTATCTCTGTGGCCGACGGGAGGTTCCGTTATGAGGAAACTGGAAATCAGTGACGCTGATGTGATGGGTATCGCGATCCGGCAAGAGATCGAGCGCAACGAAAAGGCGCGCTCATCGGCTGCACGGATTGTTGCTCGTGGCTAAGGGCATGAGTGCCCGCCAAGCAGCGCTGTGGCTCGACGAGAGCGAGCGCACCGTGCAACGCTGGGTTAATCGCTTCGAGCAAATC
>JBOIEG010000965.1:0-5941 GCA_050740915.1 Gammaproteobacteria bacterium
CCCTTCATCTGGACGGCCACCGTCGAGGACATCATCAAGAAGATCGAGCGGGCGCGGGTCAAGATGGAGCAGATCAAGCCCAGATCCACCCTGCCCCGAGGGGAAAAAGAAGGCGGCTTAACTGTAAAGTTATTTAAGGGACACTACACTAGTGAACTGTTTCCCAGATGATCTGCCTGATGTTGCGAATCAGATGGGGATCGTTCAAGTTGGCTTAGAAGCTAAGGTCGCGGCGAGTTTTTATAAATTACCCAGGCAGCTACATAAAGATCCCTTCGACCGGATGATCATCTGGCTGGCAATTCAAAAGCCATTCATTCTAATTTCCAAAGATAAGGAGTTTGGTGCATATTCCGGATACGGGTTACAAACAGCTTGGTGATCGTTTTTCCAGATTCTCAACCAGGTTGGTAGATTCCCCCGAGTTACCAACTACGAGCCAGGAAAGAACAACGCGGGGCCGGAACAGGGCGCTCGCGTCCTATTTGCGGCGATCCCCCAGACTTAGTTTTTGGGCGTGCGCCAGGCAGTTAGGAAAGCTCCTGCTTTGGCGCCCGAGCGAGCAGCGCCTGCACCGCCTCTCTCGGGGTGCATTGCCCATTCAGCACCTGGGCAACCTGGTCGATGATAGGCATTTCCACACAGTGGCTGCGTGCGAGATAATCCACCTCAAAAGCGGTGTGCACCCCTTCCACCACTTGGCCGATGCGCCGAATACCCTCCTGCGCCGATAGACCTTGCGCGAGCGCCAATCCCAAGCGCCGGTTACGAGATTGGTTATCCGTACAGGTCAGCACCAAATCCCCCAATCCCGCCAACCCGATAAAAGTCTCGCTGCGCCCACCGAGCCGCACGCCTAGGCGGGTCATCTCAGCCAGGCCCCGCGTTATCAGGGCGGCGCGGGTGTTGGCGCCGAAGCCAAGGCCATCCGCGATCCCCGCCGCGATCGCCAGCACGTTCTTTACCGCCCCGCCCACCTCCACTCCGATGATGTCATCGTTGGTATAGGCTCGAAGCCGCCCCCCGTGCAGGCGCTTGGCCAAATCTGAGGCAAAACCTGGGGCATTCGCCGCCACGGCGAGCGCGGCAGGCAAGCCTGCCGCCACTTCGGCTGCGAAGGTGGGGCCGGAAATCACGGCCATCGGCCGTCCTGCGCCGGAGACGTTTTCAACCACTTGATGCGCGAAAAGGTGGGTCCCGGCTTCGATCCCTTTACAAGCCCAGGCGATGCGCGCATCGGCCCCGCACCGCCGTATGGCCTGCAGCGAATCCCTCAAGCCATCGCAAGGCACCGCGAGAATCAGATCCCGCACACCCCTTAGCGCGCTCTTGAGGTCTGCGGTAGGACTCAGGTTCTCAGGAAATCCGCAATCGGGTAAATAACGCGCGTTGCGCCGCTCTTGCCGCAGAGATTCCACGTGCTCTTTTCGGTGGCCCCAAAGGACCACGGATCGTTGATTACGGGCGATCTGGATCGCCAGGGCGGTTCCCCAAGAACCGGCCCCGACGATTAACACGGGGTCCTCGGCATCGGCACGAGGTTGTGACGATATCACCCTTGATTCAATGGGTTGATGTTGACTTGCCCTGTTCGCCGCTGTTGCGCTGCAGCTGCTCGGCATAGAGCGCCTCGAAATTGATCGGGGCCAGCAACAATTGCGGAAATCCACCCCGGGTAACAAGATCCGCTACCGCCTCCCGCGCAAAGGGGAATAAAATGTTCGGACATACGGCGGAGACGATGGCCTTGCATCGTCCTTCGGGAACACCCACGATCTGAAACAGTCCGCTCTGCTGCACTTCCACCAGGTACGCCATCTGCTCTTCAGAGTGAACCGTCACCGTCACCGTCAACACAACTTCATAAAGATCATCGCTCAAGCGGTTGGATTTATTCGCCAACTGGATATCCACGGCCGGCTTCCATTGCTTGGTGAAGATTTGCGGGGTCTGCGGAGCCTCGAAGGATGAGTCCTTAATGTAGATCCTTTGTATGTGGAGCTGGGGCGGTAGCGGCTTGCCCGCGCTGCCCTCATTCATTTTTCGCTCGCACTTTTTTCTCTCTCAGACTGGTGGCTCCTTTAGCCAGCTCTTTCGGGCTGGTGGCTCCTTTAGCCAGAGGGAGATTCGCGTTCTGCCATGCCAGCATTCCACCTTGCAAACGGTACACTTTTTCTATGCCTGCTTTTTTCAGGAGCTTTGCCGCTTTGACGGCATCGGTTCCTGCGCGACTGTTGATGACGATAGGTCTCCCGCGGTGTTTTGCCAGATCGCTAAATCGCTCTTTGAGCTCTTTGAGAGGGAAGCTTAGCGCGTCCAGAATGTGCCCGGTGGCAAACTCGGCATGGTCTCGGACATCGAGCACCAAGGCGTCGTCCCGATTGATCAAATTGGTGACCTCCGTGGGGGAAACTTGCGCTCCGCCGTAGATGGAACCGATCACGATGTTGGCGGCCAATAACACTAAGATGACCGCGAGTGCGATAAACAAAAACAGGTTCTGAGCGACGAATTCTTGAAACACGGATTTGTCTCTTGTGCTTGGTAACAGTGCCCACCCGCAGCGCGCGTTGAGCGAAATGATAGAGCTTCTATGGACTAAGTAAAATAGGGACGCTGGAAGCACAATACGTCCTAAGCTGACTCCTTAGCAAGCCGTAGTGCCAGACGGGCAACCAAGCCGCAGAAAAACAAGCCTTTTCATGGTAAACTTCACTTAAACCTAAAAAAACCACGCTCGCTAGACGAGTGCTGAAACGGATAACTCGGCCGGCACCGCAAAGCCGAACGATTGACCGCATCGCGCAACAGAGCGAAAGGCGACAACATGGCCATCAAACACCGCCCCATGATTCTCATCGTATTGGACGGATGGGGCTACAGCGACTCGACACAGTACAACGCCATCCATAGCGCGCACAAACCGGTTTGGGACGATCTCTGGGCGCTTTATCCACACATGCTGCTGCGCTGTTCCGGTGTGGATGTGGGGCTTCCGGATGGCCAGATGGGAAACTCCGAGGTAGGCCATATGCACCTAGGAGCAGGGCGTATCATTGACCAGGAATTCACCCGCATATCCCGGTCTATTGAAGACGAGTCTTTCTTCGAGAATCCCACCCTCATCCGGGCCTTTAGGAACGCCAAACAGCGCGGAGCCGCAGTCCACCTGATGGGTCTGCTCTCCTCTGGAGGAGTGCACAGCCACGAAGACCACATTTTTGCCATGTTCGATCTAGCCGCTCACTGCAAGGTCAGCCCCGTCTTTCTGCACGCCTTCTTAGACGGGCGGGATACTCCGCCCAAGAGCGCCGCCGAATCGATTCTTAAAGCTCATACTAAGTTTCTTCAGCGCGGAGGAGGCCGATTGGCCTCCCTCATAGGCCGTTACTACGCCATGGACCGCAACCAAAACTGGACCCGTACCGAGGCGACTTATCGGCTGCTCAGGGAAGGTCAGGCGCCGTATCAATGCTCAGATCCCTTCATCGCCTTGGACCTGGCCTATGAACGAGGCGAGAGCGATGAGTTTATCCAACCCACGGCGATCACACGAGGTGGTTTGAGTGTACAGATGAAGGATGGGGACGTCGTCGTGTTCATGAATTATCGGGCGGATCGCGCCCGACAGCTCACGCGTGCATTCACCGAATCAAGCTTTGCTTATTTTCCCCGCCACCCCCTTCAACTGGGGGCTTTTATCACCCTCACGTCCTACAGTGCCGATTTTGACCTTCCGGTGGTGTTTCCCCCTGAAAGACTAAACAATGTCTTCGGCGAATACATTGCGGCAAAGGGACTGCACCAGCTGCGCATCGCCGAGACCGAAAAATACGCTCACGTGACCTACTTCTTCAACGGCGGTGAAGAACGGGTGTTCGAAGGCGAGGACCGCGTCCTGGTGCCATCACTCCACGTCGCGACCTACGACCAGAAACCCGAAATGAGCGCCAACGCGCTCACCGGCCGCATCGTAGAAGCGATCCACAGTCTTAAGTACGACGTCATTATTTCTAATTTCGCCAATCCGGACATGGTAGGCCACAGCGGTAACTTTGCGGCCACGGTAAAAGCAATCGAAGCGGTAGATCGATGTCTAGGCCGCATCGTAGCGGCCGCCCAAGCCGTGGGTGGGGAGATCGTGGTCACGGCGGACCACGGAAATGCGGAGCGCATGCGCAGTGTGGAGACCAAAACCGAGCGCGGACAACCCCACACCGCGCACACCACGAATCCGGTGCCGTTTATCTACATCGGACGGGCAGCAGAAGCGGGCAACACCGGCTCCCTGATCGATATCGCCCCCACGCTGTTGTATCTCATGGGGATAGAACCTCCAAGCGAAATGACAGGACGCTCTCTGATCACCTTGGAAACGCAAACAGACCAAAGCTATTATCGCCTGCGGCCTCAGCGCCGGATAAGCCGACTTATGTAACGCGCTTGCGGTTTGACCTGAAACCCGCGCTGGCAGAAAATGCTCAATCCCTCACCGGAGATATTTATGAAACACAAGATGTGCACTTTTGGCCTTTTGGCCCTCGCCTCGATCGTGGGGCTGGCAGCGATCGAGGTCGATGCCGAGTCAGACGCCGCAACCGAGTCGGAGCAGGATTTACCATGGCGCGAACTGCGCACGTTCACCGAAGTATTCGCTAAAGTCAAAAACGATTATGTCGAGCCGATAAAGGATAACCAATTGCTGGAAAACGCCATCCGCGGCATGCTAACCGGGCTTGACCCCCACTCCGCCTATCTCGATCCGGAAGACTATAAAGGACTGCAGGAAGGCACCACTGGAGAGTTTGGTGGCTTAGGAATCGAAGTCGGCATAGAGAACGGTTTGGTCAAAGTAATCGCACCGATCGACGACACACCGGCCCAACGCGCCGGGGTCAAACCGGGAGATGTAATTACCAAACTGGATGACACGCCAGTCAAAGGTATGGCCCTGAACGACGCAGTCAAACACATGCGCGGCAAACCGGGTTCGCCGATCACCTTAACCATCGTTCGCGAGGGAGTAGAGAAGCCGCTTGAAATTGTCATTACGCGGGCGGTTATCAAAGTAGAAAGTATAAAAACCGAGCTCTTGGAACCCAATTTCGGTTATCTGCGGATCTCGACTTTTCAAGAGCGCACCGGAGAAGACCTGCGCCGCGCGTTAGGTGAGATAAAGGCGGAAAATAAAAGGCCGTTGAAGGGTATCGTGCTGGATCTTCGCAATAACCCAGGCGGCATCCTGAGCGCGGCCGTTTCTGTGGCCGATGCCTTTATTGAAGAGGGCTTAATCGTCTACACCGAGGGCAGGGTGGAAGATTCGCAGTTGCGGTTTACTGCCAAACCGGATGATCTCTTAAGTGGAGCCTCCATGGTGGTACTGGTGAACGGCGGCTCGGCTTCGGCGTCGGAAATCGTCGCCGGCGCCCTCCAAGATACCCGACGGGGCATCATCATGGGGAGTCGCACGTTCGGAAAAGGCTCCGTACAGACGATCCTGCCCATGAGCAATCAAGCCGCGTTGAAGCTCACGACGGCCTTGTATTACACCCCTTCGGGAAGATCGATACAGGCGGAGGGCATAAAGCCCGACATCATTTTAGATAAGGTGGAGGTCGCAGTCGTTGCAGATGACGACCCACACAGTCTCAAGGAAGCGGATCTATCGCGTCATCTTGCCAACGGCAAACAAAAGACAACGAGCGGTGAGGCCCAAGAGCAAGCAAGGGATACAAAATCCATGGCCTCTAGCGACTATGAGCTTTATGAAGCCCTGAACCTGCTAAAAGGGCTGGCATTGAGCAAATCCGCTAAAGGCTAGTGTAGTGTCCCTTAAATAACTTTACAGACTTTCCAGTGATTGCTATGGTCTCGCTCATGCCGAACACCAGCGTGGCGATCAAGTTGCAGCCGGCTGAACGCACGCCGCTGGAGACATGGG